>JALZDD010000815.1 GCA_030862715.1 Actinomycetota bacterium
CGGGGGTCGGAGCCAGAGGTGAGCAACCGGGCCGACTCAGCCGGAGGAAGCCTGTAGCACGCGGCACGCTGACCAAGAAGGACGAGAGAGACAGATGGCGGGACAGAAGATCCGCATCAGGCTCAAGGCCTATGACCACGAGGTGATCGACACCTCGGCGCGAAAGATCGTGGACACGGTCACCCGTACGGGTGCCAAGGTCGCCGGCCCGGTGCCGCTGCCGACCGAGAAGAACGTGTACTGCGTCATCCGCTCGCCCCACAAGTACAAGGACTCGCGCGAGCACTTCGAGATGCGCACCCACAAGCGCCTCATCGACATCATCGACCCGACCCCGAAGACTGTTGACTCCCTCATGCGGCTCGACCTGCCTGCTGGTGTCGACATCGAGATCAAGCTCTGAGGTTGACGACATGACGATCGAACGCAACGTGAAGGGTCTCCTGGGCACCAAGCTCGGCATGACCCAGCTGTGGGACGAGAACAACATCGTCGTCCCCGTGACCGTCATCGCGGCGAACACCAACGTCGTGACCCAGGTCCGCACCCCCGAGGCCGACGGCTACAACGCCGTGCAGATCGGCTACGGCGAGATCGACGGCCGCAAGGTGAACAAGCCGGGCGCCGGCCAGTTCGAGAAGGCCGGCACCACGCCGCGCCGCCACCTGGCCGAGATCCGCACCGCTGACGCCGCGTCGTACTCCGCCGGCCAGGAGCTCCCCGTCGACACCTTCGCCATCGGCGAGGAGATCGACGTGACAGGCACCTCGAAGGGTAAGGGTTTCGCGGGTGTCATGAAGCGTCACGGCTTTGCCGGTGTCGGCGCTTCGCACGGTGCTCACCGCAACCACCGCAAGCCGGGGTCGATCGGCGCTTGCGCCACCCCGGGTCGCGTGTTCAAGGGCGTCCGCATGGCCGGTCACATGGGTACTGACACCGTCACCACCCAGAACCTGACCGTGCACGCCGTCGACACCGAGAAGGGCCTCATCCTGGTCAAGGGTGCCATTCCTGGCCCCAAGGGTGGCCTCGTGGTCCTCCGCTCGGCTGCTAAGAAGCTGGAGGCCTGATCATGGCTATCAAGACTGTCAAGGTCGACTTCCCGGCTGAGATCTTCGATGTTGAGGTCAACATCCCGCTGATCCACCAGGTCGTCGTCGCGCAGCAGGCCGCTGCGCGCCAGGGCACGCACTCCACCAAGACCCGCGGCGAGGTCCGCGGCGGTGGACGCAAGCCCTACAAGCAGAAGGGCACCGGTCGCGCCCGTCAGGGTTCGACCCGCGCGCCGCAGTTCGCCGGTGGTGGCACCGTCCACGGCCCGCAGCCGCGTGACTACAGCCAGCGCACCCCCAAGAAGATGAAGGCTGCCGCCCTCCGCGGTGCCCTCTCCGACCGGGCTCGTGCCGGCCAGATCCACGTGGCCGAGTTCGCCCTCGAGGCGCCCTCGACCAAGACCGCGCTGACCGCCCTCAAGGCGATCTCGGACGTCAAGCGTTACCTCGTCGTCCTGGACCGCTCCGAGTCCGTCGCCGCGCTGAGCCTGCGCAACGCCCCTGAGGTGCACCTGCTCTGGGCCGACCAGCTCAACACCTACGACGTCCTCGTCTCCGACGACGTTGTCTTCTCCAAGCCGGCCTTCGAGGTCTTCATCTCGGGCAAGCCGGTCGTCGCCGCCAAGGAGACCGTCACCATCGGTGAGGTCGAGAAGGACGCGATCAAGGAGGCTGCTGTCGAGCCCGCCAAGGAGATCGACCTCCCCGAGGGCGCTGTCGCGCCGCTCGAGGACGGCTCGGCTCCCGAGGGCTTCGACGTCAAGGGCAACGTCAAGGGCAAGGACAAGAAGTTCCACGCCCCGGGCGGCCGTTGGTACGAGTCCACCAAGGCGGAGTTCTACTTCAAGTCCGCCGAGGACGCTATCGCGGCTGGTTTCGTTGAGGCCGGCAAGAAGAAGGAGGCCGACAAGTGAGCACGCTCCACTACGACCCCCGCGACATCCTGATCGCGCCAGTGGTCTCCGAGAAGAGCTACGGCCTCCTCGACCAGAACAAGTACACCTTCATCGTTCGCCCCGACGCGAACAAGACCGAGATCAAGATCGCGGTCGAGAAGGTGTTCGACGTCAAGGTGACCTCGGTCAACACGATCAACCGCAAGGGCAAGGCCCGTCGTACTCGTTACGGCCTGGGCAAGCGCCCCGACACCAAGCGCGCGATCGTCTCCCTGGCTGAGGGCGACCGCATCGACATCTTCGGCGCGTGAGAAGGACTGACTGAAAATGGCTATTCGTAAGTACAAGCCGACCACCCCGGGCCGTCGTGGCTCGTCGGTGGCCGACTTCGCCGAGATCACTCGGACCACGCCGGAGAAGTCGCTGACCAAGCCCCTTCCCAAGAAGGGCGGCCGCAACAACCAGGGTCGCATCACGACCCGCCACATCGGTGGCGGTCACAAGCGTGCGTACCGGATCATCGACTTCCGTCGCTACGACAAGGACGGCGTGCCGGCCAAGGTCGCTCACATCGAGTACGACCCGAACCGCACCGCCCGCATCGCCCTGCTGCACTACTTCGACGGCGAGAAGCGCTACATCCTCGCGCCCGTCGGCGTCAGCCAGGGCACCGTCGTGGAGTCCGGTCCGACCGCCGACATCAAGCCCGGCAACAACCTCCCGCTGCGCAACATCCCGGTTGGTACCACCATCCACAATGTTGAGCTGCGTCCCGGTGGCGGCGCGAAGATCGCCCGCTCAGCCGGCATGAGCGCCCAGCTGGTCGCTCGTGAGGGCTCCAAGGCCACGCTCCGCATGCCTTCGGGTGAGATGCGCTTCGTCGACGTGCGCTGCCGCGCCACCGTCGGCCAGGTCGGCAACGCCGAGCAGTCCAACATCAACTGGGGTAAGGCCGGCCGTATGCGGTGGAAGGGCGTTCGCCCGACCGTCCGCGGTGTCGTCATGAACCCGGTCGACCACCCGCACGGTGGTGGTGAGGGTAAGACCTCCGGTGGCCGTCACCCGGTCAGCCCCTGGGGTAAGCCCGAGGGCCGTACGCGTAAGCGCAAGGCCTCTGACTCGCAGATCATCCGCCGCCGTAAGAGCGGGAAGGGTAGGAAGTAAGCAATGCCTCGCAGCCTGAAGAAGGGCCCCTTCATCGACGATCACCTTCAGAAGAAGGTCGACGCCGAGAACGAGAAGGGGACTCACAACGTGATCAAGACCTGGTCGCGCCGCTCGATGATCGTGCCCGAGATGATCGGTCACACCATCGCGGTGCACGACGGTCGCAAGCACGTCCCGGTCTTCGTGTCCGACTCGATGGTCGGTCACAAGCTGGGCGAGTTCGCCCCGACCCGCACGTTCAAGGGTCACATCAAGGACGACCGGAAGGGACGCCGTCGATGACCACCACCGAACGGCAGCGCATCAGCGCCCGCCGCGACTCCCTGCTCGGCGACCAGCCGGGTGCCTTCGCGAGTGCCCGCTTCGTGCGGATCACCCCGCTGAAGGCACGCCGCGTCGTCGACCTGGTCCGCGGTCTGCCCGTCGACGAGGCTCTGTCCCTGCTGCAGTTCGCGCCGCAGGCAGCCTCCGAGACTGTTTACAAGGTTCTCGAGAGCGCCATCGCCAACGCGGTGACGACCGAGGGTCTGGACCGTGACGACCTCGTCGTCTCGGTCGCCATGGTCGACGAAGGTCCGACCATGAAGCGCTGGCGTCCCCGCGCCCAGGGTCGTGCGACCCGCATCAACAAGCGGACCTCGCACATCACCCTGGTCGTGCAGCCGGCCGACGTCGTCGAGAAGGGCGGTAAGAAGTAATGGGTCAGAAGATCAACCCGAACGGCTTCCGCCTGGGCATCTCGACCGACCACAAGTCGCGTTGGTACGCCGACAAGCAGTACAAGGAGTACGTCGGCGAGGACGTCAAGATCCGCAAGCTGCTCAGCAAGGGCATGGAGCGGGCCGGCATCGCCAAGGTCGAGATCGAGCGCACCCGTGACCGCGTCCGTGTGGACATCCACACCGCGCGTCCCGGCATCGTCATCGGTCGCCGCGGCGCCGAGGCCGACCGCCTCCGCACCGAGCTGGAGAAGCTCACCGGCAAGCAGGTCCAGCTGAACATCCTCGAGGTCAAGAACCCCGAGGTCGACGCTCAGCTGGTCGCCCAGGGTGTCGCCGAGCAGCTCAGCGGTCGCGTGCAGTTCCGTCGCGCGATGCGTAAGGCCATGCAGACCACCATGCGCTCCGGTGCCAAGGGCATCCGGATCCAGTGCTCGGGTCGTCTGAACGGCGCCGAGATGTCGCGTACGGAGTTCTACCGCGAGGGCCGCGTCCCGCTGCACACGCTCCGTGCTGACATCGACTACGGCTTCTACGAGGCCCGCACGACCTTCGGCCGCATCGGCGTGAAGGTCTGGATCTACAAGGGTGAGGTCTCCGGCTCGCGTGCCGAGCGTCAGGCCGCCCAGGCCGCCCGTGCGGGCGTCCCGGGTCGCGGTGGCGAGCGCGGCGGCCGTGGTGGCCGCGGCGGCGACCGTCCGTCGCGTGGCTCCCGTGGTGACCGCCCGAACCGCGCTGACCGCGCGGCGAAGACTGAGGCGCCGGCTGCCGCTGAGGCTCCCGCCGCCGAGACCACGACCCAGGAGGGCTGACCCATGCTGATGCCCCGTCGAGTCAAGCACCGCAAGCAGCACCACCCGAAGCGCACTGGCGTGGCCAAGGGTGGCACGAAGCTCGCGTTTGGTGAGTACGGCATCCAGGCGATCGAGGGTCACTACGTGACCAACCGCCAGATCGAGGCAGCGCGTATCGCGATGACTCGTCACATCAAGCGAGGCGGCAAGGTGTGGATCAACATCTACCCCGACGTCCCGCTGACCAAGAAGCCCGCCGAGACCCGCATGGGTTCCGGTAAGGGCTCGCCCGAGTGGTGGGTTGCCAACGTCAAGCCGGGCCGCGTCATGTTCGAGCTCTCCGGTGTCGACGAGAACACGGCCCGCGAGGCGATGCGCCGCGCGATCCACAAGCTGCCCATGAAGTGCCGTTTCATCACGCGAGAGGCTGGTGAGTTCTGATGGCTAACTCCCTGCAGGCGTTCGAGCTGGACGAGCTCACCGACGTCGACCTCGAGGCGAAGCTGCGCGAGGCGAAGGAGGAGCTGTTCAACCTCCGGTTCCAGGCGGCCACCGGCCAGCTGGAGAGCCACGGTCGGCTCCGCACCGTCAAGAAGGACATCGCCCGGATCTACACCGTGGTGCGTGAGCGCGAGCTCGGCATCCGCGTGGCCCCGGGTGCCGAGACCACTGAGGAGGCCTGAGATGGCTACCGAGTCCACCCAGGACACCACTGAGCGCAACACGCGCAAGGTGCGCGAGGGCCTCGTCGTCAGCGACAAGATGGACAAGACCATCGTCGTCGAGGTCGAGGACCGCGTGAAGCACCCGCTCTACGGCAAGGTCATGCGCCGTAGCAGCAAGCTCAAGGCTCACGACGAGCAGAACACCGCCGGCGTCGGCGACCGCGTCCTGGTCATGGAGACCCGGCCGCTGTCCGCGACCAAGCGGTGGCGCCTCGTCGAGGTCGTCGAGCGCGCCAAGTGATCCTCGTCTCGAAAGAGACGGATCCGGCAGGCGGACTGGATATATCCCCAGGGTCGCCAAATTGACCAAAGGGCGCAGGTCCAGCGACCATTGTTCGCTGGGCCTGTGCCCATCAAATCCCATTACGTTCGGCAAGGCTCGACCGCCCTGGATGCGGTTGAGAACCAGCTCGACAAGGAGAAGTAATGATCCAGCAGGAGTCGCGACTCAAGGTCGCCGACAACACTGGTGCGAAGGAGATCCTTTGCATTCGTGTGCTCGGTGGTTCCGGTCGTCGCTACGCCGGCATCGGCGACACCATCGTCGCCACCGTCAAGGACGCTATCCCCGGTGGCAACGTGAAGAAGGGTGACGTCGTCAAGGCCGTCATCGTGCGCACCGTCAAGGAGCGCCGCCGCGCTGACGGCTCGTACATCCGCTTCGACGAGAACGCCGCCGTCATTCTCAAGAACGACGGCGAGCCGCGAGGCACCCGCATCTTCGGCCCTGTCGGCCGTGAGCTGCGCGACAAGAAGTTCATGAAGATCATCTCGCTCGCGCCGGAGGTGCTGTGATGGGTCGCTCGCACATCAAGAAGGGCGACACCGTCAAGGTGATCGCTGGTAAGGACAAGGGCGGCTCCGGCAAGGTGATCGCTGTCCTCACCCAGGAGGACCGTGTGATCGTCGAGGGCATCAACCTCGTCAAGAAGCACACCAAGGTCCAGGACCAGGGCGGCCGCGCCGGCACCACCGGCGGCATCGTGAACACCGAGGCCCCGATCCACGTTTCCAACGTCCAGCTGCTCGAGGGTGGCGAGCCGGTTCGCGTCGGCTTCCGCCGTGAGACGGTCCAGAAGCGTCGCCCCGACGGGTCGACGTACGCCGCCGAGCGCAGCGTTCGCATCTCGCGCAAGACCGGTAAGGACATCTGATCATGACCGACACCGCTGTGGCCCCGCGCCTCAAGACGAAGTACCGCGAGGAGATCGCCCCGGCCCTGCAGGCCGAGTTCGAGATCCCGAATGTCATGCAGATCCCCGGTCTGACCAAGATCGTCGTCAACATGGGTGTGGGCGAGGCTGCTCGCGACTCCAAGCTGATCGAGGGCGCTGTCAACGACCTGACCGCGATCACCGGCCAGAAGCCGCTGATCAACAAGGCGAAGAAGTCCATCGCGCAGTTCAAGCTGCGTGAGGGCATGCCGATCGGTGCGCACGTCACGCTGCGCGGCGACCGCATGTGGGAGTTCCTCGACCGCCTGCTCTCGCTCGCGCTGCCCCGCATCAGGGACTTCCGCGGTCTCAACGGCAAGCAGTTCGACGGCAACGGCAACTACACCTTTGGTCTCACCGAGCAGGTCATGTTCCACGAGATCAACCAGGACAAGATCGACCGCTCGCGGGGCATGGACATCACCCTCGTGACGACTGCCACCAACGACGACCAGGGTCGCGCGCTGCTCAAGGCGCTCGGCTTCCCGTTCAAGGAGAACTGAGATGGCGAAGACCGCTCTCAAGGTGAAGGCCGCCCGCAAGCCGAAGTTTGCGGTTCGCGGTTACACCCGCTGCCAGCGCTGCGGCCGCCCGAAGGCTGTCTACCGCAAGTTCGGCCTGTGCCGTATCTGCCTGCGTGAGATGGCCCACCGCGGTGAGCTGCCCGGCGTCACCAAGTCCTCCTGGTGAGCGATCACCGTTCCAACCACTGACGTTGAAGGTCCTCATGACTTTGTGTCGTGAGGAAACCACTACGAGAAAGGGCCGTTCGGCCAATGACGATGACTGACCCGATCGCAGACATGCTCACTCGTCTGCGTAACGCCAACCAGGCGTACCATGATGCGGTTTCGATGCCGTACAGCAAGCTGAAGCAGGGCGTCGCTGAGATCCTCCAGCAGGAGGGCTACATCACCAAGTACGAGGTGCTGGAGCCCACCGAGGGCCAGGTCGGCAAGACCCTGTCGATCACCCTCAAGTACGGCCGCAACCGTGAGCGCTCGATTGCCGGCGTACGCCGCATCAGCAAGCCCGGTCTGCGTGTCTACGCGAAGCACACCGGTCTCCCGAAGGTGCTCGGCGGCCTCGGCGTCGCGATCATCTCGACGAGCCAGGGTCTGCTGACCGACCGCCAGGCGAACAAGAAGGGCGTAGGTGGGGAAGTCCTCGCCTACGTCTGGTAATCAGGGAAGGGAGAGAGAAGAAATGTCGCGTATTGGCAAGCTCCCCGTCCCGGTTCCGGCCGGCGTGGACGTCAACATCGACGGCCAGGTCGTGAGCGTCAAGGGCCCCAAGGGCTCCCTGTCGCACACCGTGGCCGAGCCGATCACCGTCGAGAAGGGCCAGGACGACGAGGGCCGTGGCGTCCTCGACGTCAAGCGCCCCGACGACAGCCGGGACAACAAGGCCCTGCACGGTCTGTCCCGCACGCTGATCAACAACATGGTCCTGGGTGTCACCGAGGGCTACGAGAAGAAGCTCGAGATCGTCGGCGTGGGTTACCGCGTGCTGTCGAAGGGCCCGACCAAGCTGGAGTTCCAGCTGGGTTACTCCCACTCGATCGTCTTCGACGCGCCCGAGGGCATCACCTTCACCACCGACGGTCCGACCAAGCTCGGTGTCGTCGGCATCGACAAGCAGCTCGTCGGTGAGGTTGCGGCCAACATTCGCAAGCTGCGCAAGCCGGAGCCCTACAAGGGCAAGGGCGTTCGTTACGCCGGCGAGAACATCCGCCGCAAGGTCGGAAAGGCTGGTAAGTGATGGCCATCTCGCTGTCGAACAACAAGCACACCGCTTCCCGTGTCCGCTCGCGCCTGCGTCGTCAGGCCCGCGGTCGCAAGAAGATCGAGGGTACGCCGGAGCGCCCGCGCCTCGTCGTGACCCGGTCGGCCAAGCACATCACCGCCCAGGTCGTCGACGACCTGGCCGGCAAGACGCTTGCCTCGGCTTCGACCATCGAGGGCGACCTGCGGTCGGCCTCCGGTGACAAGACCGCCAAGGCCAAGCAGGTCGGCGAGCTGGTTGCGTCGCGTGCCAAGGCCGCTGGTGTGGAGACTGTCGTCTTCGACCGTGCCGGCAACAAGTACCACGGCCGTGTCGCCGCGCTCGCCGATGGCGCGCGCGAGGCCGGTCTGACCTTCTGATCGCAACGATCGAACGAGAGAAGAGGAAAGTCTGATGAGCGGAGCCCAGCGCGGACAGCGTGGTGGCGAGCGCCGAGGTCGCGACGACCGTCGCAACCAGAGCGCCGACAAGACCGCCTACATCGAGAAGGTCGTCGCGATCAACCGAGTTGCCAAGGTCGTGAAGGGTGGTCGTCGCTTCAGCTTCACCGCCCTTGTGATCGTCGGTGACGGTGAAGGTCTGGTCGGCGTCGGCTACGGTAAGGCGAAGGAAGTTCCCGCGGCGATCGCCAAGGGTGTCGAGGAAGCGAAGAAGCACTTCTTCCGCGTTCCCCGCATCCAGGGCACGATCCCGCACCCGGTGCAGGGTGAGAAGGCCGCTGGTGTGGTCCTTCTCCGTCCGGCCGCCCCTGGTACCGGTGTCATCGCCGGTGGTCCGGTGCGCGCCGTCCTGGAGTGCGCCGGCATCCACGACGTGCTGAGCAAGTCGCTCGGTTCGTCCAACCAGATCAACATCGTCCATGCGACGGTCGAGGCCCTCAGGATGCTCGAGACGCCTGAGGCAGTCGCCGCCCGCCGTGGTCTTCCCGTTGAGGACGTCGCCCCCGACGCGCTGCTCAAGGCGCAGGCCGAGGCTGCGGCTCCCGCCGTGGAGGTGTCGGCCTGATGGCGCAGCTGAAGGTCCAGCAGAAGAAGGGCCTCGTTGGTCTGAAGCAGAACCAGCGAGACACCCTGCGTACGCTCGGTCTCAAGCGGATCGGCGACGTGGTCGTCAAGGAGGACCGCCCGGAGATCCGCGGCATGGTCCAGACCGTCCGTCACCTGGTGACGGTCGAGGAGGTCGACTGATATGGCACTCAAGGTGCACAACCTGGCGCCGGCTCCCGGTGCCAAGAAGGCCAAGACCCGTGTGGGTCGTGGTGAGGCGTCCAAGGGTAAGACGGCCGGCCGTGGTACCAAGGGCACGAAGGCCCGTTACCAGGTCCCCGCTTACTTCGAGGGTGGCCAGACCCCGATGCACATGCGACTCCCCAAGCTGAAGGGTTTCAAGAACCCCTTCAAGGTGGAGTTCCAGGTCGTCAACCTCGACAAGCTCAACGAGCTTTTCCCCGAGGGTGGCGTCGTCACCCCCGAGACCCTGATCGAGAAGGGTGCCGTCCGCAAGGGCCACCCGGTCAAGGTCCTGGGCCAGGGTGACCTGACCGTCAAGGTCGAGATCAGCGCCAACGCCTTCTCCGGCACTGCCAAGGAGAAGATCGAGGCCGCTGGCGGAACTGTCACGGTTCTCTGACAGTTCTACTAACGTAGAGCCTGTCACGTGGGAGCGCGGCCGGGTCGCCCCTTCGGGGTCCCGCCCGCGCTCCTGCTGTTTCAGCCCTACGTGCAAGGACTGCCGTGGGGGCTGTTAGGCTGCCACGGGTTTTCGCATCGGCGCAGGCCCTGCGACCCCTGATTGTCGAAAGAGGAACCATTCGTGCTTGGCGCGTTCGCATCAGCGTTCCGTACTCCGGACCTGCGCAAGAAGCTGCTCTTCGTTCTCTTCATCGTCGTGATCTTCAGGGCTGGGTCCCAGATCCCGGCTCCTGGTGTTCACGTCGCGAACGTCCAGCAGTGTCTTGACGCGGCTCAGACCGGTGACAGCGCCGGCCTCTACAACCTGGTCAATCTCTTCTCCGGTGGCGCGCTGCTGCAGTTGACGATCTTCGCGCTCGGCATCATGCCGTACATCACCGCGAGCATCATCCTGCAGCTGCTGGTCGTGGTGATCCCTCGCCTCGAGCGCCTCAAGAAGGAGGGCCAGGCGGGGCAGACGAAGATCACGCAGTACACCCGCTACCTGACCCTCGGTCTCGCGGTCCTGCAGGCCACCGGCATCGTCGCGCTGGCTCGCTCCGGCGATCTGCTCCAGGGCTGCACCCAGCCGCTGCTGCACGACGACGGCACCGCCACCTTCCTGGTCATGGTCATCACCATGACCGCCGGCACCGCGGTCATCATGTGGCTCGGTGAGCTCATCACCGAGCGCGGCATCGGCAACGGTATGTCGATCCTCATCTTCACCCAGGTCGTCGCCACCTTCCCGGCCACCATGTGGGCGGTCAAGAACGACAAGGGCTGGTGGACCTTCGCGATCGTGATCGTCATCGGTCTGGCGATCATGGCGGCGGTCATCTTCATCGAGCAGGCCCAGCGCCGGATCCCGGTCCAGTACGCCCGCCGCATGGTCGGTCGCAAGATGTTCGGCGGCTCCTCGACCTACATCCCGCTCAAGGTGAACCAGGCCGGTGTCATCCCGGTCATCTTCGCCTCGTCGCTGCTCTATCTGCCGGCGATGGCGGCGCAGTTCAACCAGAACGCGCAGAACCCGCCGGTGTGGGTCGACTGGATCAACAACTACTTCGTCCAGGGTGACCACCCGGTCTACATGGCGACGTACTTCGCGTTGATCATCTTCTTCACCTACTTCTACGTGTCGATCACCTTCAACCCGCCTGAGGTCGCCGACAACATGAAGAAGTACGGCGGCTTCATTCCAGGAATCCGGGCCGGGAAGCCGACCGAGGACTACCTGTCCTACGTTCTGTCCCGTATCACCCTGCCGGGCTCGCTCTACCTCGGTCTGGTTGCGCTCATCCCGCTGATCGCGCTGGCGCTCATCAACGCGAACCAGAACTTCCCGTTCGGCGGCACCTCGATCCTCATCATGGTCGGCGTCGCCCTCGACACGGTGAAGCAGATCGAGAGCCAGCTCCAGCAGCGCAACTATGAAGGGTTCCTCCGATGAGACTGATCATCATGGGCCCGCCGGGAGCCGGTAAGGGCACCCAGGCGAAGTTCATCGCCGAGCACTTCGAGATCCCGGCGATCTCGACCGGCGACATCTTCCGCGCCAACGTCTCCCAGGGCACGCCCCTGGGTGTCGAGGCAGCGTCCTACATGGACAAGGGAGAGTACGTCCCGGACTCGATCACGAACCTGATGGTCCGCAACCGCATCGATGAGCCCGACGCATCCCAGGGATTCCTGCTCGACGGCTACCCGCGCACGCTCGCGCAGGTCGAGGAGCTCGACGGGATGATCAAGTACACCGGCCACGCGCTGGACGCGGTGGTCGTGCTGACGGTCGACAAGGACGAGATCGTGCAGCGGCTGCTGCAGCGTGCCGAGCTCGAGGGCCGCGCCGACGACACCGAGGACGTCATCCGCCGTCGCCAGGAGGTCTACCTCGAGGAGACCGCGCCGCTGATCGAGGTCTACAAGGGCCGCGGCCTGGTTCACGAGATCGACGGCATGGGCGACGTCGACGACGTCACCAAGCGGATCTTCGACGAGCTCGACATCGTCCCTGAGTCCTGAAACGAACATCTTGTACGCAACGGGGGAGCAGTGGGCTTCTTGAACAAGGTCCAGATCAAGACCCCTGAGCAGATCGAGAAGATGCGTAGGGCCGGCCTCGTGGTCGGCGAGACGCTCGAGGTGCTCCGGGCCGCCGCGCGGCCCGGAGTCACCCTTCTCGAGCTCGACGCCATCGCCGAGGACTCGATCCGGTCCCGGGGTGGCGTCCCGTCGTTCAAGGGCTACCACGGCTTCCCGGGCTCGATCTGTGCCTCGGTAGATGAGGTCGTGGTCCACGGCATCCCGGGCTCCCGGGTGCTCGCCGAGGGCGACATCATCTCCATCGACTGCGGCGCCATCGTCGATGGCTGGCACGGAGACGCCGCGATCACGGTGGCCATGGGCCCGGTGCCCGAGAAGGTCGCCGAGCTGATGCGGGTAACCGAGGAGTCCATGTGGCACGGCATCGCCGCCGCCCGCCTCGGTGGACGGGTCACCGACATCTCGCACGCCATCGAGACCTACGTCGACTCCCAGGGCGACTACGGCATCCTCGAGGACTTCAGCGGCCACGGAATCGGCACCGAGATGCACATGGAGCCGTCGGTGTTCAACTACGGCAAGCCCGGCAAGGGCCCCAAGCTGCAGCGTGGCATCGCGCTCGCCGTCGAGCCGATGCTCACCCTCGGCGGCCCCGAGGTCACCACCCTGGAGGACGACTGGACCGTCGTGACCGACGACGGCTCCTGGGCGGCCCACTTCGAACACACCTTCGCGCTCACCTCCGACGGCGCCTGGGTGCTCACCGCGCTCGACGGTGGCGAGGAGATGCTCGGCAAGCTCGGGGTGCCCTGGGGCGGTCACTGAGCCGCGCGATGACCGAGATCGCGCGCTTCGCGGCGGTGGCTGAGGTCGACGCCGATCTCGGGCTGCTCACCACCGCGGAGCGGGCGCGCCACGAGCGGCTGGTCGCCGATGCCGACAAGCAGGCGTACGCCGCCGCGCACGTCCTCGTCCGCGAGTGTGCCGCGGAGCTGCTCGGCACCGCGCGCGAGGAGATCGTGATCGAGCAGCGCTGTGCCCGGTGCGACAGCACCGAGCATGGAGCGCCGTCGGTGGCTGGTGCGGAATCGGCCTGGGTGAGCCTCAGTCACGCCCGCGGCCAGGTCGCCGCGGTCGCAGCCACTCGACGCTGCGGCATCGACGTGGAGAAGGTCTCGCGCGGACCCGACCGGGCGCTCTCGCAGCGCGAGGTCGCCTGGGTGGCGGGGCAGGACGATGCTGCGTACGCGTTCACTCGGCTGTGGGTGCGCAAGGAGGCCTTGGTCAAGGCCGGCCACGGCAGCATGGCGGCGGCGCAGCGCCTCGATGTTCTCTCCGGCGGCCTGTCCGGCGACGCTCCGGCGGACCGGATCGGACGGGCCCGGATCACCCAGTGGGAGGGCTCCGGATTCCTCGGCGCGGTCGCGATCTGTGCCGACATGCGGACCGAAAACTGATAGGAAACTGAACGAATGCCGCTTATCCACGCGTTTGACTAGCGGATATGCGACATCACCTATCAGTTGACAGAGAAAGGGACCTCGGCATCTCGCGTGTCGGCCCCGACTGTGAGTAACTTGGTCAGCCCGCGGGGACAGAGAGAGCCCCGTACTCGGGAGGAAGAACCGGATGAGTACGCAGTTGCGACCACCAACGGCGGCGCGACCCAATCCATCAGCACGGACGCGAAGCGCGATCATCGACCGCCTCAGTCCTGAGGACATCGACATGTTCTGGGACCAGATCGCCACCTCGCTCCCGCTTGTCGAGGAGACGGGCGCCGGCGCAGCAGACGACGACGTGATCGTCACCTTCTGCTGGCGCGATGACGAGGCCGAAGAGGTGCTCCTCTTCGCCAACCGGCTGACCGACGAGCGTCATCTCGCCGAGACGATGCTCGAGCGGAAGGCAGGCACCGACCTGTGGCACGCCTCGTTCCTGATGAAGGGCGACTGGCGGGCCTCGTACTCCTTCTTGTGCAAGCACCCCGGCGAGCCGGCCCCGTGGGAGAGCGAGGGCCAGGTCGAGCTGCGTGCCGTGCTGCACCGTGGCTACCTCGACCCGCTCAACCCCGACTGGTGCCACAACCGGCAGGGCATCAAGCAGTCGGTCGTCTCCCTGCCCGATGCTCCGCTGCAGCCGTGGCTGTTCCGCCGCGATGACGTCGTCGCCGGCACGGTCACCCTGGAGGCGGGCCCCGACGGTCGCGACGTCTGGCTCTACGACCCCGCCGGCGCCGGCCTCAACGTCGACCTGCCGCTCGTGGTCGCCCTCGACGGTGAGATCTGGACCGACCATCACTCGCTGCCGACCACGCTCGACAACCTGATCGCCGACGGCCACCTCCGCCACGTACGCTGCGTCCTGCCCGCCTCCGGCGGCCGCGACAAGCGGTGGGAGGAGCTCGCCGGCGGCGAGGGTGCTGACTACATCGTCAACCAGCTGCTGCCGTGGGTGCGCGAGCGTCGTGCGGTCACCGAGGAGACGTACGTCGTGGGCCAGAGCCTCGGCGGCGTCACCGCGCTGCGGGCCGGACTGACCTACCCGGAGCACATCCACGGTGTCGCCAGCCAGTCGGCCTCGCTGTGGCTCGACGACCTCGCGGACGCGGTCACGGCGGACGCGAAGACCCGCGTGCACCTTGCGCACGGCACCCAGGAGTGGGTCCTCGACGAGCTCCACCACGACCTCGTCGACCGTCTCCGTGCCGCTGGGATCGACGTCACCTCCGCCGAGCACAACGGCGGCCACGACTACGCCTGGTGGCGCTCGGCAGTCGCCGACGGCCTGCGCGCGCTGCTGCCGCCGGAATAAGCGAGGCCGCGGGGCGGGTTGAGACTTCACGTGAAGCTGAGCGTTCTCGACCTCGTCCCGGTCCGTAAGGACCAGTCCTCCGCAGATGCCCTGGCCGCGACGCTGTCGTTGGCGAAGGTGGCCGACGAGCTCGGGTACGAGCGCTATTGGCTCGCCGAGCACCACAACATGCCGGCGGTCGGGTCGACCAACCCGCCGGTGCTGATCTCACTGGTGGCCGGCGTGACCGAGCGGATCCGGGTCGGGTCCGGGGGAGTGATGCTGCCCAACCATGCACCGCTGGTGGTGGCCGAGCAGTTCTCTCTGCTCGAGGCGGCGTTCCCGGGGCGGATCGACCTCGGCATCGGCCGCGCGCCCGGGACCGATCCGGTGACCTCCTGGGCGCTGCGTCACGGCGCCGGTGGGGTGAGCGACGACGCGGTCAACCGCTTCCCCGAGTACCTCGACAACATCGTCGCCATGATGGCGCCCGAGGGTGTCGGTCTGATGGCCGGCGGCCGCCAGCATGTCCTGCACGCGACTCCGTCGGCCGCGTCGGTCGCCGAGCTCTGGCTGCTCGGTTCCTCCGACTACTCCGCGCGTCTGGCCGCTGAGAAGGGCCTGCCCTACGTCTTCGCCCACCACTTCGCGGGCAATGGCACCGACACCAAGGCGATGATCGAGCTCTACCGCTCGACCTTCCAGCCCTCCGAGCTCCTCAGCGAGCCGAAGACGTTCCTGACCGTGAACGCGAGCGTGGCCGAGACCTCCGAAGAGGCCGACCGCCGGGCGCTGCCCCAGCTGCTGACCATGCTGAAGCTGCGCACCGGCCAGCCGCTGACCGCGCAGCCCAGCATCGACGAGGCCGAGAAGACGGAGATCCCCGAGGCCCACCAAGGGCTGATCGACACGATGCGTGGCCGGTGGATCATCGGCTCCGCCGCGTACGCGAAGGCGCGCCTGGCCGGGATGGCCGAGGAGTACGGCGTGGACGAGGTCATGGTGAACCCGGTCGGATCGGCGTACGAGGGGACGGACCCGCGCACGGCGCCGGCCCGCGAGGAGACGCTGCGCCTGCTGGCAGGCTGAGTTGGGCGGCCGCGTAGGATCGGCCCACCTCATCGCGAGGTGACGGCGCGCCTGAGCCACTTGGGACGAGGGACCTAGGACACTGTCTGCTTCTGGGTGCGTAACTCTGCGCTCGCGCACTGGTTGTGCCAGTCTGATCACCGCTCTGTTTCCTTCTCCACATTTGAAAGTGCCGCCTCATGACACGCTGGAGCCTGCGCTGGTTGAAGCGCCGGGGGCCCCAGACTGCGACGCTCGCTGAGCAGTCAGATCCGGGTCTTGCTCGCTCATTCCCTCCGACCGGGGGTCAGGCCGTGCCCTTTCCTCCGGTGCCATCGAACCCCGCCATGCCACAGATCTCCTCCACGCCACCACCCCTACAGGTGGAAGAGGACGAGGCCTGGCCCGAGATCATGGAGCAGTTCGGGCTCCACCTGATCAGCCTGGCCGAGCAGATGCGGATCTCGCTCGACGGGCTCGAAGCAGACGAGGACGACCCCGACCGGCTGAAGAAGCTCTATGAGGTCGACCACGCCGTCACCCGCATGCGGCGCGCGAGCCGCGACCTGCGTACGCTCGCCGGCCGCGCCGAGGACGAGATGGGCGGCATCGACACCTCGCTGCTGGACATCATCCGGATGGCGCTGTCGGGCATCGAGCGCTACAACCAGGTCACGATCGGCCGGGTGAGCGACCTCGCCGTCATCGGCTACGCCGCCGACGACGTCTCCTGCCTGATCGCCGCGCTGCTGGACAACGCGACCAAGTACTCCCCGGGGGCGGTCACGATCAACGTCCACCTGGCCGACGCCGGCGACGTGCTGTTCCGTATCGAGGACACCGGCATCGGCATCCCGGAGCGGTCGGTGGGCCGCCTCAACGCGCTGCTGGCGGGCCCGATCGTGGAGCTGGTCAGCAAGTCCGGGAGTCACACCGGCTTCCCGGTGATTCACCGGATCGCCCGCAAGTACGACATCGACGTACGCCTCGCGACCCGCCCCGCGCCCGGCAACGGGATGATCGCGATGGTGACGGTGCCGGCCCAGCTCCTGTGCGAGGTGCCGGTCACGCCGCTCGAGCCGGCCGAGCTGCCGAGGACCTCGAGCGCGAGCAGCGTCGCGGTCCTGCCTCCCGCCCCGCGGCGGCGAGGACCGCAGTCCGTGCCGCAGCCGGCAGCCCAGCCTGCGCGGCCGGAAGTGCGACCGTCCTCGCTGGAGCCCGTTCGCCGGCCGGTGCCACCAGCCGCGCAACAGGTCGCGCCACAGACGGGGCAACAGCCTGCGGTCCAGCAGGCGGCGGCCCAGTTCGCCCCGGCGCCCACCGAGCAGCCGTCGCCGGACATCTCCACCGACACCCTGAAGACGCCGCTACCGATTCCCGGTGAGACGGATGGGACGGATGAGACGAACGAGGCCTCCGTCCCCGCTGAGCAGAGTGGCCCAGTAGAGTCGGGCGCGCTCCCGCGCCGGGAGCCGGTCAGCCTGCGCAGCAAGCAGGCCGTGCCCGAAGCAGCCGTTGGACCGCAGACCGAAGAGTCCTCGCCCGAGGACCAGTCGGCGGCCCGGCACTCCTTCGCCGACGATCTCGACGCGTTCTCCCTTGGTAGCTAAGACCCAGCAGTGAAAGGAACCCTTTCGTAATGGAAAGCCCGGTCGTCCCCCGCGACCCCAAGGAATTCAGCTGGCTGATCGACAACTTCGCCAGCTCCACCCCCGGTGTGACCCATGCGCTCATCGTCTCCTCCGACGGACTCCCGCTGATCGGTGCCGGCGGCATGTCCGCCAACGTCGCCGACCCGCTCGCCGCGATGACGGCCGGAGTGATCAGTCTCGGCAACAACATCGCCCGCGAGGTCGGCGAGCCCGGCTGTGACCAGGTGATGCTGAAGTTCCACACCGGACACTTCCTCTTCATGGGCATCGGGGACCTCGCGGGCTTCGCTGTCCTCGTCGGCGCCGGTGCCAACCTGGGCGTCGTCGCCCACAAGATGGCCCAGATGGTCGACGCCGTCGGCCACGTTCTCACCCCCCAGATGCGCGACGAGCTGCGCCAGATGACGGTCAGCTCGATGGCGGGGGAGCGCGCGTGAGTTCCAACCCGTGGGTACGTCCCTATGTGCTCACCGGCGGCCGCACCAAGACCAACCACCAGCTGTATGTGCACACGCTGGTCTCGGCGGCGCACTTCGACGCGCGCGCGGCCGCCAAGCTGACGCCCGAGTCGCGCCGGCTCTACGACCGCGTGCGCCTCGGGCCACAGTCGGTCGCGGAGCTGTCCGCACACTGCGGGATCTCACTCGGGGTGACGCGGGTGCTGCTCGAGGACCTTGCCTCGACCGAGCACCTGCAGATCAATGAGGGGGCTTACGACTCCCCGTTCGACCACCGTCTGTTGAAGAGAGTTATCGATGGCCTTTCCGAGCTCGGCTGACCGCCCGGCACTGACCGTCACCTCTGCAAAGCTCGTGATCGCGGGCGGGTTCGGCGTCGGGAAGTCGACCCTTGTCGCCTCGGTCTCAGAGATCCCGCCGGTCAACACCGAGGCGTGGATGACGCAGGCCGGTGAGTCGGTGGACCCGCTCTCGGACGCGAGCGCCAAGACGACCACCACGGTCGCGATGGACTTCGGCCGGGTCACCCTCGCCCCCGACCTGCTGCTCTACCTGTTCGGCACCCCGGGCCAGCCCCGGTTCTGGCCGATGTGGGACGACCTGTGCCGCGGCGCCAGCGGTGCCGTCGTACTCGTCGACACCCGCCAGCTCGACGCGTCCTTCCCGGCGGTCAACTACTTCGAGAACGACACCGACGTCCCGTTCATCGTGGCGGTCAACCTGTTCGACGGGAAGCTGACCCACTCCCTGGAGAAGGTGCGCGACGCGCTCTGCCTCGACGAGCGGACGCCACTGGTGACCGTGGACGCCCGCGACCGCAGGTCGACGGCCAAGACGCTGGTCGCCTGCCTGTCGCACACGATGAAAACCACCCCCACACGCGCCTGAGCCCGGAGGGCGTCCCCACTCCGAAGGAGTTTCATTGCGCAAGATCCTGATCGTCGGCGCCGGACAGGCGGGCATGCAGCTCGCTCTCAGCCTCCAGGCCGAGGGCTACGAGGTGACGGTCATGTCCGCGCGTACGCCCGATGAGCTGCGCGACGGCTGGCCGATGTCGACGCAGGTCATGTTCGACCCCGCGCTGCAGTACGAGCGCGTCTACGACCTCAACCTGTGGGAGGACGAGGCGCCCCGCATCCCCGCGGTCGGCATCTCGGTCAGCCCGGAGCCCGGGGTTCGTGCGCTCAAGTTCGACGGGCCCTGGGAGCCGTACGCCATGTCCATCGACCAGCGCCTGAAGATGTCCTCGTGGCTGGAGCTGTTCGAGGACCGGGGCGGCCGGATCATCTACCACCCCGTGATGACCTCCGACCTGGCCGGCCTCGCGTCGATGTACGAGCTGACCCTGATCGCGGCCGGCAAGGGCGAGATCGTCGAGCTGTTCGACCGCGACCCGGTCCGGTCCAAGTACGACACCCCCGGCCGCGCGCTCTCTGCCATCTACCTCCACGGCATGGTCGAGCCCGACGACTTCCCGGCCGGGAGCATGCGGATCAACGTCGCGCCCGGGGTGGGGGAGCTGTTCGTGATCAGCGCGCTGACCCAGTTCGGGCCGAGCCGGGTCGCCTTCGTCGAGGCGATCCCCGACGGTCCCTTCGACTGCTTCTGGGACCGCCCCCGCCCCGACGAGCACCTGCGCCGGCTGCAGCACGTCATGCTCGAGCACATGCCGTGGGAAGGCGAGCTGATGCGGGACTGCGAGCCGACCGACGCCCGAGCCTCGCTCTCGGGTTCCTTCACCGGCACGATCCGCAAGCCGTACGCCGAGGTCGCGGACGACACCTTCGTCTTCGGGATGGGCGACGTGGTCGTGGTCAACGACCCGATCGCGGGCCAGGGCTCCAACAACGCCGCCCACTGCGCCGGGATCTACACCCAGGCGATCCTGGACCGCGGCGACCAGCCGTTCGACCCCGAATGGATGCAGGCGACCTTCGAGACCTTCTGGGAGACCCGTGCCCAGCACTCGACCGGCCTGACCGACGCGCTGCTCAACCCGCTTCCCGACCACGTGCAGCAGGTGCTCGGCGCGGCCACGCAGCATCAGGCGGTGGCGGACCGGTTCACCCGGCTGTTCCCGCACCCCGAGGATCTCGGACCGTTCCTCGGCGACCCGGAGGCGGCGCTCGCGTACGTCGCCGAGGTCGCTCAGGCGGACGCGGTCACCCGGGCTTGACGATTAGGGCATTGCTGTTCTAGGGGTCTAGGCTTGGTAGTCGGTCCAACGTGGGTCTGTCTCGTCGTGCCTCGCGGCTGCCCGGTCAGCGCGCTTCTGTGCGCTCGCGGGTGAGACATGCAGATGGCTTCACGAGGTCCACTCCGATTGTTCGGAGAGGTTCCCGGACCGCCCGCGGGTCATCCGATCCGTGGTTTGAACGGTAGATGACCGACCAACAGATTGCAGAGGGCATGCCGAAGAAAGAAGGCGTGATCGAGATCGAGGGCACCGTAGTGGAGGCCCTCCCCAACGCCATGTTCCGTGTGGAGCTGAGCAACGGACACAAGGTTCTCGCCCACATCAGCGGCAAGATGCGACAGCACTACATCCGGATCCTTCCTGAGGACCGCGTGGTGGTGGAGCTGTCTCCCTACGACCTGACGCGCGGTCGGATCGTCTACCGGTACAAGTAACCAGCCGACGATCAAGAAAGGGCTGACATGAAGGTCAACCCGAGCGTGAAGAAGATCTGTGACAAGTGCAAGGTGATCCGTCGCCACGGCCGCGTCATGGTGATCTGCGAGAACCCGCGCCACAAGCAGCGCCAGGGCTGAGCCCAGCTCGCAGCAACAACTGAATATTCGCATCGAGTCGCTAGGACGCTGAACCTGTCCGAAGTCACCTCCGGAGCAGAGGCCGGAGCCCGAGGGTGCCACCCCGGGGCGCGACCCGACCGACACCTCTGATGAAACGTAAGGAACACAATGGCACGCCTCCAAGGTGTTGACCTTCCGCGCGACAAGCGTGTGGAGATCGCTCTCACCTACATCTACGGCATTGGCCGTACCACCTCGCAGAAGCTCCTCGAGGCCACCGGCGTCAACCCGAACACCCGGGTGCACGCTCTGGCTGAGGACGAGCTGGTCAAGCTCCGTGACGAGATCGAAGCCCAGGGCATCCAGACCGAGGGTGACCTCCGTCGTGAGGTCCAGGCTGACATCCGTCGCAAGATCGAGATCGGCAGCTACCAGGGTCGCCGCCACCGTCAGGGCCTTCCGGTCCGCGGCCAGCGCACCAAGACCAACGCGCGCACCCGCAAGGGCCCGAAGCGCACCGTCGCCGGCAAGAAGAAGGCCAAGTGATCCGACGCCTGTACCGGATTTTTCCGGGCAGCGTTGATCCGGCTTTCGCCTCGATCTCACAGACCAGCCAACACAGGAGTTAATGCATGCCTCCGAAGACCCGACAGGGTGCGACGAAGGTTCGTCGCAAGGAGAAGAAGAACGTCGCTCAGGGCGAGGCCCACATCAAGAGCACGTTCAACAACACGATCGTCACGATCACCGACCCGACCGGTGCGGTGATCTCGTGGGCCTCGGCCGGCACCGTCGGTTTCAAGGGCTCGCGTAAGTCCACCCCGTTCGCCGCTCAGATGGCCGCCGAGGCCGCTGGCCGCCGCGCGATGGACCACGGCATGAAGAAGATCGACGTCTTCGTGAAGGGCCCGGGCTCGGGCCGCGAGACCGCGATCCGCTCCCTGGGTGCGATCGGCCTCGAGGTCGGGACCATCCAGGACGTCACGCCGGCCCCGCACAACGGTTGCCGTCCGCCCAAGCGCCGCCGCGTTTGATCCCCACCGAGACATAGAAGGAGACTGAAGAGTAATGGCCCGTTACACCGGACCCATGACCCGCAAGTCGCGCCGTCTCGGTGTCGACCTTGTCGGCAACGACGCGGCGTTCGAGAAGCGCCCCTACCCTCCCGGCCAGCACGGCCGCGGCCGCATCAAGGAGAGCGAGTACCTCCTCCAGCTTCGTGAGAAGCAGAAGGCTCGCTTCACCTACGGCGTGATGGAGAAGCAGTTCGCTTCCTACTACGCCGAGGCCCACCGTCGCGGTGGCAAGACCGGTGACAACCTGCTCCAGCTGCTCGAGGGCCGCCTGGACAACGTCGTCTACCGTGCCGGCTTCGCCCGCACCCGCCGCCAGGCCCGCCAGCTGGTCGTTCACGGCCACTTCCTGGTCAACGGCAAGAAGGTCAACGTGCCTTCGTTCCAGGTCTCGGCTCACGACGTCATCGACGTTCGCGAGAAGTCGCTGGAGATGACCCCGTTCATCGTGGCTCGCGAGACCCACGGCGAGCGCGTCGTCCCGGCCTGGCTCGAGGCTGTCCCGAACCGGATGCGCATCCTGGTTCACCAGCTCCCCGTCCGGGCTCAGATCGACGTCCCGGTCCAGGAGCAGCTGATCGTCGAGTACTACTCGAAGCTCTGATCAGACCCACGCAGTAACCACGGTGAGTCCCCGGCGTTCAAACTTCACAGAAGACGTACGCCGGGGCCTTGCCGCCCCCACAGCCTTCCGTCATCACCCCTTGAAGTTCGGGTCCGTCAAATAGCGGTCGGCCCGGAAAGGACAAATCAGTGCTTATCGCACAGCGCCCCACCCTGTCGGAAGAGTCCGTCGAGGAGTTCCGCTCCCGCTTCGTGATCGAGCCCCTCGAGCCGGGCTTCGGTTACACGCTGGGCAACTCTCTTCGCCGCACCCTGCTCTCCTCGATCCCCGGTGCGTCGGTCACCTCGATCAAGATCGACGGCGTTCTCCACGAGTTCTCGACCATCGAGGGCGTCAAGGAGGATGTCACCGAGATCATCCTCAACCTCAAGGGTCTGGTCGTCTCCTCCGAGCACGACGAGCCCGTCACCATGTACCTGCGCAAGTCCGGTGCCGGTGACGTCACCGCTGCCGACATCGCGCCGCCGGCCGGTGTCGAGGTGCACAACCCCGACCTGAAGATCGCGACGCTGTCCGACAAGGGCAAGATCGAGCTCGAGCTCGTCGTCGAGCGTGGCCGTGGCTACGTCTCCGCCGTCCAGAACAAGGGCGCCGAGAACGAGATCGGCCGCATCCCGGTCGACTCGATCTACTCGCCGGTCCTCAAGGTCAGCTACAAGGTCGAGGCCACCCGTGTCGAGCAGCGTACGGACTTCGACAAGCTCGTCATCGACGTCGAGACCAAGCCGTCGATCGCTCCCCGCGACGCGATCGCCTCGGCCGGTAAGACCCTGGTCGAGCTCTTCGGTCTGGCCCGTGAGCTGAACGTCGACGCCGAGGGCATCGACATCGGCCCGTCGCCGGTTGACGAGCAGCTCGCCGCCGACCTCGCCCTCCCGGTCGAGGACCTGCAGCTGACCGTCCGTTCCTACAACTGCCTCAAGCGCGAGGGCATCCACACCGTGGGTGAGCTCATCTCGCGCTCGGAGCAGGACCTGCTCGACATCCGCAACTTCGGCGCCAAGTCGATCGACGAGGTCAAGCTGAAGCTGCACGAGATGGGCCTGTCCCTCAAGGACAGCGCTCCGGGCTTCGACCCGTCCGCCGCCCTCGCCGCCTACGGCGACGATGACGACGACGCGTTCGTCGAGGACGAGCAGTACTGAGTTTCCACCAAAACCGCCCCGTGAGGGGCGTCTACCCCGGTACCTGATACGGCCGGAGAGAAGGAGCAGGCAGGATGCCTACCCCGAAGAAGGGTGCCCGTTTCGGCGGTTCGCCCGCGCACCAGAAGCTGATCCTCTCGAACCTCGCCACCGCGCTGTTCGAGAACGGCCGCATCACCACCACCGAGGCCAAGGCCCGGCACCTCCGCCCCGTCGCGGAGAAGCTGATCACCAAGGCCAAGAAGGGTGACCTGCACAACCGTCGCGAGGTCCTCAAGACCATCCGCGACAAGTCCGTCGTGCACACCCTCTTCACCGAGATCGCCGAGCAGTTCGCGGAGCGTCCGGGTGGCTACACCCGGATCACCAAGATCGGTCCCCGCAAGGGCGACAACGCTCCGATGGCTGTGATCGAGCTCGTCAACGAGGCCTACGAGCCGAAGACCAAGGCCGCTCCGGCTGCCGCGGCTCCGGTTGAGGCTCCCGTTGAGGAGGCCCCGGTCGAGGAGGCTCCGGTCGAGGAGACCGCCGCCGACGAGACCGAGGTTGCTGCCGAGGAGGCTCCCGCCGAGGAGACCACCACGGACGAGGCCAAGGCCTGATCTGGTTCTGAACTGTGGCCCGTCACCCGCGAGGG
>JALZDD010001031.1 GCA_030862715.1 Actinomycetota bacterium
GCCTCGGCGCGGATGTGCTCGTCGGTGCCGAAGACGACCGAGGGGTCGGGCATCGAGGACCACTTCACCAGGTCCTCGGGGGTCTCGTAGACCTGCACGGTGTCACCGAAGACGTCGCGGAGGCCGACGACGTCGTCGGAGATGACCCGGGCACCGGAGGCGACGGCGTCGAAGAGCCGGTTGGAGATGAAGCCGTAGTCGCGCATGTCGGCCCAGTGGTCGTTGAGCACGACCCCGGCGGCCCGGTACTCGGCACCGAGCCGGGTGTTGGACATGTGCTGGGCCTTGACGTAGTGGCGCGGGATGTAGGGCTCCCAGCCATGGCCGTAGACCGACAGCGGCAGCCCCGCCGAGACCGCGTCGTGGATGATCGGGCGCTCGACATCACGCGAGGTGCCGACGAAGAGCACCGCGTGACCGGAGTCGGGCAGCGCCCGGTCGGGGTTGAACAGCTCGGGATCGGTGGCCTGCAGCAGCGGGTCGATGCGGATCCCCCACCGTGCCGACATCCGCTCGGCCCAGATCGGCCCGGCCGCCAGCAGCCGGTCGAACGAGGCCGCCTCGGCGCGGGTGACCGCGTCGGGGTGGGAGATCACCCAGCCGATGTTGATCCGGCCGTCGGGCGCGGGGAAGTAGCGCGAGAGGCCGCGCAGGGTGACCACGACCTCGTCGTCTAGGGCGCTCGGCCGCTCCCACTCGTAGTGGTGGTCGACGACCGCGGACTGGCCGAGCTTGCGCAGCGAGCGGGCCAGCGCACGGGCGAAGTGGGTGTCGCCCCACCGCTCCCCCTCCGGCGCCCCGGGTGCGGAGATCTTGATCGACCAGCGCAGCTGCGGGACGCCCTCGACGACCGAGGCGCGCGGCATCGGGGCGAGGATCGGGCGGGTGGCGGCGTACGTCTTCTGGGGGCCGGTCGGATTCCCGGCCGCCGCCCGCCCGACGACCTGGTAGCCGCAGGCCGCCCAGGCGGCCACGTCGTCGCGTGGCTCGGTGCGCCCGAGCCAGCGGTCGAGGTAGATCAGCCGGTTGCGCGGAGCGCGGGCGAAGCGCCCCTTCGACTTCGACTCGTGGTGGACGACCTCAGAGGAGGTCACCACCCGGAACGATCCCGGCCGCAGCGCGGCGAGCCGGTGGCACAGGTCGACATCCTCCATGCCGTTGGTGAAGATCGGGTCGAACCCTTGGAGCGCGACGACATCGCGGTAGCGCATCACCAGCGCCGCGCCGGTGAGCGCGGAGAACCGGTGGCCGTCGAGGCCGGCGGCGTCCTCGGGCGGGTACTCGGCGAGCATGTTGTAGGGCAGCCCACCGTAGGGCGGGAAGACGACCCCGGCCGACTGCACCGACCCGCTCGGGTAGAGCAGCAGCGGCTGGGCAGCGAGCACCTCGGGATCCTCGAGCGCCGAGACCAGCGGCTCCAGCCAGCCGGCCAGCGCCGTGGTGTCGTTGTTGAGGAAGACCACGGTCTCCCCGGTGACGTACGGGATGGCGAAGTTGTTGCCGAGCGCGAAGTTGTGGTTGACGGTGCTGTGCACCACCTTCACCTCGGGGAACCGCAGCGGCAGCGAGTCGAGCACCGCCGAGACGCGGGCCGAGGAGCCGTTGTCCCAGACCACGATCTCGAGCCGCTTCTCGCCCGCGCCGTGCTCCATCACGGCCTCGACCGCGCCCACGGTCAGCAGCGAGTCGTCGTAGGTCGGGATGACCACCGAGACCACGTCCGGGTCAGGGGTGCGCGAGCTGAGAGCGGCCCAGTCGATGAAGGTCCCGTTGCGTACGACGTCCTCCCACGACTCGAGGTCGAAGGGGTCGAGCGGGAGCCGGTCCTGGCGCGGACGGCGCGGGTTGATGCCCTGACGCCGCTCGACGCCGACCTCGGGCACGACCTCGACCACCGCCCGGGAGGTCAGCCGCAGAGCGAGGTCGTAGGCCCAGCCGTAGCCGAGCTCGTCACGGGGACCGCCGACCTCCGCCAGCAGCGGTGCCGAGATCAGCAGTCGCGAGAGCAGGGTCCGCATCAGCGGACCGGGCACGTCGGGCCCCGGAGATGCCGGAGGTACGTCGACGGCGAACCGCTGTTCAGCCTGCCACGGGCGCTCCAGCACGTCGGCGACCAGCGGCCTCCCGGCCGCCTCGGCCACCGAGACCAGCCGCGCTAGCCGACCGGGTCTCCAGACCTCTCCCGCGGAGACGTACGCGACGAAGTCGCCGCTCACCTGCGAGAACGCCGCGACGACGCCGGGCTCACCGCGGTCGGGGTCGCCGAGCACCACCCGGGCGCCGGGGACGATCTCAGGGATGACCTCCGTGACCGACGGGGTCAGGCGGCGGTCGATGACGATGACCTCGGTGCTCACCCCGGTCTGGGCGGCGACGCTGTCGAGCGTCTCCCGGGCGAGCTCGTCGGAGGCGCCGAGGTCGACGATGACGCTGACCGTGCCGACCGGCTCACGACGGGCCGAGGCGGCCGGGGCGCGGTCGATGGCCGGCCGCCAGGTCTGCGGGACGCCCTGCCGGGCCTGCCATTCAGCACGCCGGTCCCGGATCCAGTCGCGCAGGTCGGGGAATCGCCCGTCGACCTGCTCCAGCCAGTCGTTGGCGCGGCGACCGTTGCGGGCGCCCCGGTCGACGTAGTGCCCGATCGCGCCGCCGTAGAAGTTCTCGGTCTGGCGCCGTTCGGTGTAGCCGTCGGTGTCGAAGAGGGGGTGGGTCGGCTGCAGCCACAGCTCGGCGCGCAGCCAGTAGAGGAACGGGTCCTGGTCGCCCATCTGCTTGCGCAGGCGCGGGGTCAGCCGCGCGACGAAGAACTCCGGGTCGAAGAGCGGGCTGGGCTGTGCCAGCCGCTTGGCGCGGTCCTGCTCGAGATAGTGCCGGGCGGCCCGCTTGCGATCGAGGCGCTGACCGACCTGCTCGGCGTACCACTCATGGTCGAACAGCGGGCAGTCGACGAGCAGCCGGACGTCGTCGGCCCGGCTGTAGAGGGGCGAGTCGTTGTAGACCTTGCGGGCAAGGTCTCGCCCCCTGCGCAGTCCGCCACGTGCGATGCGCTTCAACTCTTCGTCCACTAAAGGTCCCCCAAGACGCTCTAGATCCTGCTTCGGCAGTGGGTCAGACTGTCACAGTGCCAAGTGGCGGTGAACGGCGCCACGCACGTTCACCCAACTGTCAAGGTCAATTCTGCCGCCACAGCGGCATGACCGCCTCCCGGATCTCGTCGGGCATCGGCGTCACAGGACGCGACGGGTCGGTGTTGTCGACGTAGACGTGCACGAACCGGCCCTCGGCCGCGGCCTCCTCGCCCGGCCCCTGGAAGAGCCCGATCCGGTAGACGACCGACGAGCTCCCGACCTTGTCGACGACCAGCCCGGCCTCGACCGGCTCGGGGAACCCGATCTCGCGCAGGTAGCGGCACGAGGTCTCCGCGACGATCCCGATCTTCGGCAGCTTCCGCACGTTCACGCCGGTCGTCTCGAAGAGGTAGGCGTTGACGGCGGTGTCGAAGTACTCGTAGTAGGTCGCGTTGTTGAGGTGACCGTACGCGTCGTCGTCGCGCCAGCGGGTGGTGATCGTGCGCCAGTGCACGTAGTCGGCGCGGGTCGGGGCCTTGCGGTCAGGAGTGCTCATCGCCGC
>JALZDD010000881.1 GCA_030862715.1 Actinomycetota bacterium
TTTATGGGTTAAGGCCCCCTACAGACTATGGGGTTGATAGGCCGGAGGTGTACAGCAGTGATGCCCAGCCGACCGGTACTAATAGGCCGAGGGCTTATCTTTCATAAACCCTCAACAAAAACAACAAACGAAGACCGTCAAGTCTCGCGTCCACAACCAACTGTTGTAACACAGGTTTGGTCACCCGATAGTGGTGATCTCTAGAGTTACGGCGGCCATAGCGAAGGGGAAATACCCGGTCCCATCCCGAACCCGGAAGTCAAGCCCTTCAGCGCCGATGGTACTGCAACCGAGAGGCTGTGGGAGAGTAGGACGCCGCCGGACATATCTTTGCGCAGGGCCACCTCTTCGGAGGTGGCCCTGCTGCCATTTGCAGTGATTATCGGGGTCTCTTCGCGCCACGCCCGGTTGACGTGGGCAGCGGTGCGAGGTCCAATGTCATAGTTGCAGTCCGTACCAACAACACCTCGAACAAGGAGTTCCCATGGTCAAGAAGCTGCTCATCGCCGCCGTCATTGCCGCGGGTCTCGGCGTGGCCATCAAGCTGGTCACCAGCCGCTGATCCAGAGCTTCTCCAGTTGCCCGGTGCCCTCGAGGCGCCGGGCAACTGTCATTTGGCGCCCTGTGAGGTTTCCTCGTTCGGCGTGACCGAGGCATCCGGAGTGTCAGGTACTTCCTTCGGGACGTCGACCTCAGCCAGCGACCGGCGAGCGCCAGGGATGGCGAGGATGCCAGCGACCATGAGGAAGAGCAGCACGCCGGCGAGCACGAGCAGGGACTCGACCGAGAACTGATCTGCGAGCGGGCCGAAGACGACCATGGAGAGCGGCATGGCAACTGACATGACGATCCCGACGATGCCGAAGACACGTCCCTGCATCTCCGGTTCGACGCGCTCCTGGAGGATCGTGAACGCGGGTGCGCTCAGGGCCGAGAAGGACACCCCGATCAGCAGGCCGAAGACGAAGAAGACCCACATGTTCGTGGAGACGCCGAGGCCGACGACGAACAGTCCGATGAGGACGACAGAGCCGACCATCAAGCGCATGCGGTGAACGATCTTGGGTCCGAACGTGGCCATGGCGGCGCCGCCGGCCAGCATTCCGAAGCCCCAGAACAGCTCGTTCGCGGTGAGCTTCCAGACCTCGTCGCCGAAGGTGCGAGTGACCATGAGCGGCGTGAGGTAGGAGGGGGCTCCGACCATCACCATGACCAGCGTGAACAGGACGAGGATCCAACGCACGTGCGCATGGGTGGTGACGTACTTCAGGCCGGCGCGGAGGTCGCCGAAGTAGGAGACCTTCCCCTGGTCGGGGCGTACGAGGCGGGCGACCGGGACGAGGGCGAGCAGGCCGACGCCAATGAGGGCCGTGATGGCGTCGATGAAGAAGACGGCGACGATGTCCATGCTGGCGTAGATGACAGCGGCGAGGGCCGGGGCGACGAGCGTCATCGCGGACTGGATGGTCTGGAAGGCTCCGTTGATACGGAGCAGCTGGGACTCCGGCACGATCTGCGGGATCATCGCTGTGACCGCAGGCATCTGGATGCCGGCGAAGACCGAGCGGATCGCCAGGGCGAGATAGATGATCCAGAGGTCGTCGATCCCACTGACCATCAGACCGGCCAGGATCAGGGTCGCGACCGCGATCGTGGCGTCGGAACCCATGATCAGGAACTTGCGGTGATGCCGGTCGGCCCAGACGCCACCGAAGATCGACATGAACGCCTGCGGGAGCATTCCGAAGACGAGGCTCAGCATCAGCACTGAACCGGAGCGGGTCTCGATGGTGAGGTGCCACATCACGGCGTACATCACCAGCATCGAGCCGAGCAGGGAGGCAGTTTGGCCGGCGAGGAAGATCGCTGCGTTGCGCCTCCAGCCGGAAAGCTCGTCGGCGGGCATGTCGAACAGCCTTTACCTGGACGCGGAACGCGTCAACCGACTTTGGTCTCGCGGGGGCTACGCGAGGATCAGCGGCGGGCCGTGGTGGCTCGAGTGAGCGAGCAGGTCCCCGTCGAGGCTGAGCGCGGGACCGTCCGTGCGGATGTCCCAGCCCGAGGCGGTCTGCACCGGCGGGACGCCCTCCATGCTGACGTGGGCGATGGGCAGACGACCACGGGCCTCGGCGACGGCAGCGCGTACGCCGGTGCGGACCTCGACGGGCCAGTACTGCTCGGTGATCGACTGCCAGACCACCGTGAGCACATCTCCGTCGATGGGTTCGATGAGCTGCTCCTTCAGCCAGGTGTCGGCCGAGCCGACGTCTATGGCGGGCGGGTCGCCGGCCGCGACCTGCAGTGCACCGGCGAGGCGGGCGTGACGATCGACCTGGTGCGGCCATACGAACGAGGTCAGATATTCGCGGCCCGCTGCCGTGGAGACATCGACGGGGGCGAGGTCGCAGCCACGGCGCGCGACCACCTCGAACGGAACCGGACGCACCCCGGCGCTCTGGGTGTCGATCGTCAGCGGACTGCCCGTGGGGCCGTACGCCCAGTCCTCGCCGTGGAAGTGGTAGCGATCGACGAGCAGGTTGAGCCCGGCCGATGCGCCCGGCTCGAGCAGCCGGACACGGTGCAGGCCGGTGCGGCGTACGGCCTCGAAGATGCCGATGAGGAGGCAGGCGGAGCGGCCGACCTCGTTGGTCTGGGGCGCCACCTCCAGGCCTGCGCGGAGCTCGTCGACGTGAGCGGCGACCACCTTCTCGAACAGGGGCCAGGCGGTGACGTACGCGTCCTTGCCTCCGAGGTTGGGATAGAAGCGCTCGAGCTCGGGAGCCTCGCCGCGGAGGACGATGCGGTGAAGCGCCGCCAGGAGGCGCAGCTGCACGGCATCGGCGCGGGAGGCCTCGAGGTGATCGCGACAGATCTCAGCCACGGAACCGCCAGCATCGAGGTCGTCCGCGAATCGGTTGAGCAGCCAGCCATAGAGGTGCTCCTCATGGCCGAAGTGATCTCTGAAGAGCTCGGAGAGGGTCATGTGTTCAGGATCCTCCGACTCCGTGATTGTGCCTCGACCGGGTGCCGACGAGGTGGTCACCCGATGTCGCTGCGGACCGCCTTGGCGGTGTCCTTCACGAGGTATACGGGCCCGACGTACGCCTTCTTGGTGACTGCGACCACGCGGATCCGGCCTCGTGCCTCCCGATCGCGGTGCAGTACAACCCACCTCGAGCCGTTTGTTCGGGCGTAGGTGTTGATCGTGCCGAAGAGGATTCCGCCGACGTAGATGTTGACCTTGCCGCGGGTCGGACCTGTGCGCACCTTGAGGCGCAATGACTTCGCGGTGTAGCGATCGATCGTCTGGTCAGAGGTCCGTGGCGAGACGGCGGCATACACCCAAGGTTCACCAGCGATCTCTGGGAAGCCACCGCTTGCCCAGTTGCCGCCCAGGACGGTGATCGGCGCGGTCGAACACCTCCAACCCGACCACGGGGAGACGTTGCCTGCGGCGTCGCGGGCGCGAACCCGAAGGCACCTCGTATCGCCCGTGTAGTCGGGCCATTGCGTCAGCGAGGTGCTCGTCGTGTAGCGGGTGCCGTTGGTGAACAGGGAGGTTCCGCCCGGTGCCATCTTCTCCTGGAGGAGGTAGCCAGTCACCTTCACGTTGTCGGTCGCGGCCCACGTTGCCACCGCTCGATACATGCCGTTGTCGGCTCGCCTCGTGGGCCACGTGGGCGTGAAGCTGAACGAAGTGACCCTCGGGCTCGTCGTGTCGGAGGACGTGACCGGCGCGGGCGGGTTTCCAGAGTCCGGTTCGCCCTGGGTTCCCGGGTATCCGATCGTGGCGGTCGAGAGGCCTGCAGTCGGCCGGATTGCCCACAGTCCCGTGACGAGGAAGGACTTGGACGACGTCGACGTGGTGCGGACTCGGATCCAACCGGAGAGCGTGGACGCCGTGCGGAACGTGACGTACTTGCTTCCGGAGGTCTTCGCCGCTGCTGAGACAGCACCGAGGTAGGTCGAGCCGATGTAGACCTTCGCAGCACCCCTCGTCGGACCGGTGGCGACGCGGATTCGGACGCCTGTGGCCCGTACCGGGACCGTCGAGATGCGGTCGTTGGCTGCGCCGGTGTTGCGCAGTTTGAAGCTGAAGGACGTCGGATCCCAAGCGCCGTCTACGGTTCGTTCTCCGAAGGGAGCGTAGGTGCACCTCCACGCTGACCAGGGGCTGCGATTGCCGGCAGCGTCCTTTGCGCGCACCCGCTGGCACGCCTGCTCACCCTCCCCGATCTCGGTGTGGAGTGACCGTCGAGTGCTGGAGTAGGTCTTGACGTACTTCGCGATGCTCGACCAGGTGCTCACCCCGAGGCGCGATCCCTTGCCGTTCCCGATCCATGTCTGGACCTCGTGGGAGGCGACCCCGACGTTGTCCGAACTGGACCATGTGTAGGCGGGGGTGGCACTCCAGAAGGCGCCGCGCCATTTCATGTCACCGGGGACGAGCCACTGCTTGTACGACGTCGAGGTGATCTTGGGTGCAGTGGTGTCGGTGGTGGTGGCCGAGGCGGCGGTGGCGGGCGCGAGCGCCGCGAGCATGGCGACGGCGGTCGCCGCGCACAGGCGCAGTCGACTGCGGGAAGTGAGGGTCATCGAGGCTCCAGGCTTTGGCCGACGGCGCCTGAGGAGGTGGCTGAGGGGCCGTGGCAGGTTCATGCCGCGAAGGCGGCGGCCGGAGATTATCAGGCAGTGGGGCGGTGTCGCATGAGTTTGCCGCACGACCCTCGGCAGAGGGTGGGAGATGCCGCTAGTCTCATCGAAAGCAAGGTAAGCCTTACCTGATCTGGATGGAGCTGGCATGGGATTCGACGACGGCCGCAAGCTGAAGGGCGTGTACGCCGCCGAGGTGCTGCACAACAAGCAGGTCACGCCGCACATGGTGCGGCTCACCTTGGGAGGCGACGACCTGCGACGCTTCCCGCAGCGCGGCTTCGACCAGTGGTTCCGGCTCTTCCTGCCGCGACCGAACGGCGAGGCCACCAACTTCGACGCGGTGCCCGAGAAGCTCGGGACGATCGACTACCTGAAGTACCTGAGGCATGGCGACCGGCCGCCGCTGCGCAACTACACGGTGCGCGAGCACCGGCCCGATCTCGGTGAGATCGATGTCGACTTCGTGGTGCACGGCGATCTCGGGATCGCGGGTCCGTGGGCGCGTACCGCACAGCCCGGGGAGCGGGTCGTGCTCATGGACCAGGGCACGGGCTTCGACTTCGCTCCGGACGCTTCGTTCCACCTGCTCGTCGGGGACGAGTCGGCGCTCCCGGCGATCGTCGGGATCCTCCGCGACATGCCCCGCGACGCGCGCGGCCTGGCGATCATCGAGATCCCGGACATGGCCGACGTCCAGGACGTCTCCGGACCCGAAGGGGTCGAGGTGCGGTGGCTTCCTCGAGGCGACTCCGCCGAGCAGCCTGGGGCGCTGGCGATCGCCGAGGTGAAGGCGTTCAACACCGAGGAGCCGGTCACGCTCTCGGCCTACCTCGTCGGTGAGCGGACTATCCCGGCCGAGGGACGGCGCCATCTGGTGTCGCTCGGGGTGCCCAAGTCGCGGATCACCTTCGTAGGCTACTGGCGGATCGGCAAGGCGCAGGCGTAGAGCCTGGCGCTCGCCGATCCGCCGGGTGCCTGGACCTCAGCCGAGCAGGTCCTGGATGGAGGTGCGGATCTGGTCGAAGGCGAGCCAGGCGAAGAGCAGGGCGCAGATGAGGAGGCCGATGTTGGAGACCCACTTGTTGCGCCACTCCGCGGGGGTGTGGCCGGTGTTGAGGAGCCAGAGCAGGGTGACGGCCAGGAACGGCATGAAGAAGGCGCCCAGGACGCCGTAGATGAGGATCAGCCAGGTGGGCTCGTCGGCGAGCAGGAGCCAGATCATCGGCGGGAAGGTGAGCCAGAGGATGTAGGAGCGGTACCAGATGCCGCCGCTCTTGGCCTCGGGCTCGTCCGCCTTTCCGCGGATGGTCCCCATGAAGTCCGCGAACATCAGGCTGACGCCGTTCCAGACGCCGACGAGCGAGGACATCGCCGCGGCCCAGAAGCCGACCAGGAAGAGCTTGCCGAACCAGTCGCCGTAGCGGTCGGCGAGCACCCTGGACAGGTCGAGCATGCCCTGGTCGCCGGTGCCGACGGCGATCTTGGCCGAGTAGAGCAGCTCGGCGCCGACGATGAGGGTCGCGACCACGAAGATCCCGGTGACGACGTACGCCGTGGTGTTGTCGATCCGCATCACGCGCATGAACTGCGGCGTGCTCCAGCCCTTCTCCCGCAGCCAGTAGCCGTAGGCGGCGAGGGTGATCGTGCCGCCGACGCCGCCGGCGACTGAGAGCACGTTGACCAGGGCGCCGTCCGGGATGGTCGGGGCCAGGCCCTTGAGGAGCTCGGGGATGTTGGGCAGGGTGATGATCGCGGCGGCGACCATGGTGACGAACATGATACCGACCAGGACCGCGAGGAACTTCTCGAAGAGGCCGTAGCGGCCGGCCCACACGATGGCGAGACCGATCAGGCCGGAGACGATGCCCCAGACCTTCACCGAGGCGAACGAGAAGAGCGCGGTCAGGGCCAGGCCGGTGCCCGCCATGGCCGCGGCCCCGTAGATGAAGCCCCAGATCACGATGTAGGGGCCGAAGTAGATCGTCGTCCAGATGCCCAGGCGCCGCCAGCCCTGGAAGATCGTCTCGCCGGTGGCCAGGCTGTAGCGCCCGGCGCCCTCGACCAGCACCACCTTCAGGACACATCCGACGACGACGGCCCACAGCAGGGCGTAGCCGTACTTGCTGCCGGCGATCAGGGTGGCGACCAGGTCGGCGGCGCCGACACCGGTGGCGGCCACCACGAGGCCGGGCCCCAGGATCCGCCAGCGCGGGGTTTCGGACGTCTCGGTCCTCGCTGCGTGTGACATGAGCGACAGGTATACCCCGTTTTAGGGAAGATCAGCGACTTTATGCCGAAGGACGGCACGCTCGCGGTCGTTGGTGCACATCCCTGCCGCCCGCTCCAGCTCCTCGCGCGCCTCGACGCTTCGGCCCAGTCGGCGCAGCAGCTCGCCGCGTACGGTCGGGAGGAGGTGGGTGTGGTCGAGTCGCTTGTCCTCGGCGATCTTGTCGACGATCTCCAGGGCTCGCAGCGGTCCGTGGGCCATCGCGACAGCGACGGCACGGTTGAGGTCGACGATCGGGTTGGGCGCGATGCGGCCCAGTGCCTCGTAGAGGACGATGATCCGCTCCCAGTCGGTGGTCTCGACCGAGTCCGCGACCGCGTGGGTGGCGGCGATCGCGGCCTGGAGCCCATAGGGTCCGAGACCCCGTGGGGTCGCCTGCTCGAGGGCGGCCAGCCCGCGGCGTACGGCACCTTGGTCCCATCTGGTGCGGTCCTGGTCCTCGAGGAGGACCGGGTCGCCGGCAGCATCGGTGCGGGCCGGGAAGCGGGAGGCGGTCAGCTCCATGAGCGCGAGCAGGCCGTACGCCTCCGGCTCGTCGGGCAGTACGCCGATCAGAACCCGTGTCAGTCTGCGTGCCTCGCGGGCGAGGTCGGTGCGGATCAGGTCCTCGCCGGACGTGGCGGTGGAGCCCTCGGTGAAGATCAGGTAGAGGACGTTGAGCACGCCGGCCAGACGCTGCCGGCGCTCGTCGGGCGACGGCACCTCGAAGGGGACCTTCGCGGCCGCGATCGTCTTCTTGGCGCGCGTGATCCGGGCCTGGATCGTCGGCACCGGCACCAGGAACGCCCGGGCGATCTCCTCGCTGCTGAGGCCGCCGACGACCCTGAGCGTGAGCGCCACCCGGGCCTCCTTGGACAGCACCGGGTGGCAGGAGACGAACATCAGCGCGAGGACGTCGTCATCGATCCGCTCGAAGTCCAGGTCATCGGCGTACGCCTCGTCCTGGTCGTGGGCGATGGCCTCGTACTTCTCGCGCTGGACGCCGGCGCGGCGGATCGTGTCGATCGCCCGCCGCTTGGCGGTGGTCATCAGCCAGCCGACCGGGTTGGCGGGCTGGCCGTGCTCGGGCCAGGAGACCAGCGCCTCCGCGAGGGCCTCCTGGGCGGCGTCCTCGGCAAGGGCGAAGTCTCCGGTGTAGCGCGCGAGCGCGCCGACGATGCGGGCGGACTCGATACGCCAGATCGCCTCGACGGCGCGCGTCGCGTCACTCATCGGTGTCTCCTGGGGTGGGCTCGGCGGTCAGAGCTGACCGTTCTTGGTCCGCCAGTCGAGCTCCTTCTGGATCCACGGGTTGTCCTGCGGAAACTCGTCGATCGTCGGCACCCGGCGGATCTCGACAGCGGACCCGGGGAAGCCACCGACCCGCTTGGCCCACTCGACCGCCTCCTCCTTGGAGCCGACCGAGATCAGGTAGAAGCCCCCGAAGAGCTCCTTGGTCTCGCCGTAGGGACCGTCGGTGACCACCGGCTCCTCGGCGTCGGCGTAGGTGACGACGGTGTGCTCCTCCGGGTCCAGCCCCTCCATCGCGAGCAGCACGCCCGACTTGATGAGCTCGTCGTTGAGCTGACCCATCTTCTCGAGCATCTGCTCGAACGGGATCTCCGCCATCGCGGCGTTCTGCTTGTCCTCGTCGATGGTGCGCCAGATCAGCATGTACTTCGGCATCTCGGTTTCTCCTGTGTCGGTCGGGCCGTCTTGCCGGCCCGTTCACCCCTTGGTCGAACGAGGTCTACGCGGGATCGACAACGCTGCCAAGAATATTTTCGGAACCGTGTTCTGCGGGTGGGTAGGTTGGGGACGTGAAGATCTCGCTGTGGCCCAGTCCCGCCGTTCCCACTGCCGACATCCTTGCCGAGGCGCAGGCGGCTGACCAGGCCGGTTGGTACGGCGTCTGGTTCGCCGACCACTACATGCCCAACACCGGCTCCGAGGACATCGACGACGGGCCGATGCACGAGGTCTGGGGAGTCCTCCCGGCACTGGCCGCGACCACCGAGAACGTACGCATCGGGCCGCTCGTCTCCCCGACGACGATCCACCACCCGGCGCTGCTCGCGAACCGGTCTGCGACGATCGACCACATCGCCGGCGGGCGGTTCGTGCTCGGTATGGGTGCCGGCTGGCAGATCAACGAGCACAAGGCGTACGGCATCGACCTGCCGGGCGCGAAGGTGCTGGTCGATCGGTTCGAGGAGGCGATCGAGGTCACCCGGTCGCTGCTCGACAAGCCGCGTACGACCTTCGAGGGGACCCACTTCCAGCTGACCGATGCTCCGTGCGAGCCGAAGCCGGTGTCCTCGCCGCTGCCGATCCTGGTCGGTGCCAAGGGCCCGCGGATGCTGCGGGTCGTCGCCCGGTTCGCCGACGAGTGGAACACCTGGGGCACGCCCGAGAGCGCCGGCGCGGTGCGGGCCAAGCTCCTGGAGGCGTGCGAGCAGGTGGGCCGCGATCCCGGGACGATCAAGACGACCACCAACCTCATGCTCGACCTCGACGGTGCGAACCCGGGCTTCGCCCGTACGCAGACCGGCTCGGCCGGTGAGCTGCAGGACCTGATCGGCCGCTATGTCGAGGCCGGGTTCGACGAGTTCATCCTGCCGACGTGGAATCTCGGTGACACCGGTGCCGAGCGGATCGAGCGGGCGGCACAGCTCAAGGCCGAGGTCCTCGACCCCGCGCTCTAGTTCGCGCGGGCGAGGATCGCGCTGTTGATCACGTCGGTCCCCGGGGCGTCGATCTCGGGGTCGGCCTCGGCGACCACGTCCAGGCCGGCCAGAGCCTGCGGACCGACCTGCGGGTAGAGCAACGTACGCAGCCCCCGGGCGCTCCGCGCCAAGACGAGGCCGCCGGGGGCGAGCGCGGTGACCGCCTTGTCGAGCACCGCGGCCTTGGCGGCATCGTCGGATCCGACCAGGCCGGCGAGGAGCACGAGGTCCGCGGGATGCGGTGGTGTGGCGGCGGAGGCTTCGGCGCACTCGAACGTCACGCCGACGGCACCCAGGCGCCCGAACGCGGCGGAGGAGAGCCGGATCGCCTCGGCGTCGTGGTCGACGCAGTGCACGGCGATGCCCTGGTCGGCCAGACAGAGCGCGGTCAGCGGGAGCGGGCCCGAGCCGAGGAGCAGGACGTGCCGTGGGACGGTGCCCTGGCGGCGTACGGCCTCCAGCTCCATCTCCACGAGGAGCCGGTAGTTCTCGCGGTAGGGGAAGCGGGCGAACGCCGCGGCGGGGTCGGGGGCGCGCGCGATCCGGTCCGCCCAGACCCGCTCGAGCGCGTGCTCGCCGGCGGACGCGACCGATCGGAAGAGGGCCGGTGAACGCGACGGCGGCAGTGCGGCCAGTACGGTCTCGGCCTCCGGGTCGGGCACGCTCAGCACCGCGGTCACCAACCGGTTGAAGAGTGCGTTGACGACGATCCCGGGCTCCAGCGACGGCTGTTCGAGCAGGTCGTCGAGGGTGGAGACAAGACGTTCGTCGATGGCCTCGAACGTTCCCGGATTCACAACCGGTCACCCTTCCACATCGGCGACGGCCGCTGCAGAGTGTTCCGTCAGGAGCCCGCTCCGCGGCACGGAAGTCGCCTCACCCGTATCGCGCGTATCGGTGGCTCGGTTCTGGGACGATGTAGAACTACGCCACTCGGCTCCGACGTATCCCCGTAAGCACGCCTACGGAAGGCGCCGACGAAAGGGAAGAGCCATGAAGTACGTCATCCTGATCCACTCCAACCCGCAGCCGTGGGGGCACCCGACGGGTGACTTCATCCCCGAGTTCCAGTCGCTGCCGGAGGCGGCCAGGGAGAAGCTCAACGCGGCCTTCGAGGGGGTCCTGGAGGAGCTCTCGGCCAACGGCGAGCTCCTCGGCGGGCAGGCGCTCGCGGATCCAGCCTCGGCCAAGCTCTACCGCTGGGAGGCCGGCGAGCCGATCGCCACCGACGGTCCCTACTCCGAGGCGAAGGAGCATCTGGCCGGCTTCTTCCTGATCGACGTCGAGTCCCAGGAGAGAGCCGAAGAGGTCGTACGCAGCTTCAGTGGCCCCGGTGAGACGGTCGAGCTGCGGCCGGTGGCAACCTACTGACATGACGGTCACGGGAGTCGAGGACGTGTGGCGGCAGGAGTCCGCCCACGTCCTCGGCGCCCTGCTGCGGGTCCATCCCGACCTCCCCGACTGTGAGGACGCCGCGCAGGAGGCGCTGATCGCCGCCAGCCAGAAGTGGCCCTGCGACGGCCTGCCGGCCGACCCGCGGGCGTGGCTGATCCGGGTGGCTCATCGGCGCCTGATCGACCAGCTGCGTGCGGACTCGGCCCGGACCCGGCGCGAGGTCGCCGACGGGATCGCGCGGCGGCTCGACGACCCGGACCCGGCCGCCGTGGAGATCGGCTCGGCCTACGACGACTCGCTGCGGCTGATGATGATGTGCGCCCATCCCGCGTTGCGCCGGCCCTCGCAGGTCGCGATCACGCTGCGGTGCGTGGGCGGTCTGACGACGTCGGAGATCGCGGCTGCGTACCTGGTTCCGGAGGCGACCATGGGGCAGCGGCTCAGCCGGGCGCGAGCGACGCTGAAGGACGAGGAGTTCTGCTCGCCGGCCCCCGACGAGCTGCCCGAGCGGATCGCCTGCGTGCTCGACGTCTGCCACCTGATCTTCAACGAGGGCCACACCCGCACCAGCGGCCCGGAGCTGCAGGGCATCGAGCTCACCGATGAGGCGATCCGGCTGACCCGGATCGTGCGCGACGTGCTCCCGGAGCACGACGAGGCCACCGGCCTGCTCGCACTCATGCTGCTGACCCAGGCCCGCTCGTGCGGTCGCGCCGACCATCTCGGCGACCTGATCCCGCTCAAGGACCAGGACCGCTCGCAGTGGGACCAGGAGCTGATCCGCGAAGGTGTCGCGCTGCTGGAGGAGGTTCTTCCCGAGGGGCCGGTGGGCCGCTACCAGCTGCAGGCGGCGATCGCCGCGGTCCATGCCGAGGCGGAGTCGTACGAGGCCACCGACTGGCTCCAGATCAACCTGCTCTACGGGATGCTCGCGCAGGTCGCGCCCTCGCCGGCGGTCACGCTCAACCGGGCCGTCGCCGTGGCGATGAGCCTCGGCCCCGAGCACGGGGTCGAGATCGTACGCGACCTGCTGGAGCACCCGGCGATGCAGCGGCACCACCGCGCCCATGCCGTGCTCGCGCACCTGCTCGAGCAGTCCGGCGACGTCGCGACCGCTCGGGAGCACTACGTGCTGGCGGCCCGGCTGACCCAGAGCGTGCCGGAGCAGCGCTACCTGAACCGCCGGGTCGAGTCGCTCGACCAGCAGTGACCGCTCAGAGCTGCACGACCCCATCGATGACGAGGATGATCCCGAAGATCGCGAACAGTGCGGCGGCGCCGTACTTGATCACGTTCTCGGGGAGCCTGCGGCCCAGGAGCGCGCCGACGCCGATGGCGAGCGCATCGGCGGCGACCATCCCGACGGTCGAGCCGATCCAGGTGCCGAGCCAGCCCTCCTGAGTGGCCAGGGTGATCGTCGCGAGCATCGTCTTGTCGCCGAGCTCGGCCAGGAAGAACGCGATCCCGACGGCGATGATCGCCATGCCCCGGCTGTTGCGAGCCTTCTTGGCCTCGTCCTCGGTCAGCTCGTCGCCTCGAAGCGTCCACCCCGCGAAGACCAGGAAGGCGATTCCCGCGACGATGGTGATGTAGTGCTGGTGCTCGGCGAAGGCGTCTCCGATGAGGGCGCCGATGGCGACCGAGGCCAGATGGACGATCGCGGTGGCGGCGGTGATCCCGATGATCACGTCTCGAGCCCGGTAGCGGGTGGCGAAGGTCATCGCCATGAGCTGGCTCTTGTCGCCGAGCTCGGCGACGAAGATGACCGCGGTCGAGAGCAGGAAGGCGTACACGGGTTCCTCTCCGGCACCGGCCGGAGGAATCCCATGAGGGGTTGATCGTCCTTCGACCAGCACCGTCATGTAGATACGGATGCTTGGTCGAAGGTCTCGTCCGCCACTTGGTGGCCGATCGCGCCGGGCCCTGCGGCCAGTGTGTCGACGCGACTGTTGAGGACTACTCCCCTTCGCGGCTTCAGTCTAGGCGACGGGCCTGACGACGCCCCACTCGGGCGGTCGGCGGCCGGTTCGCCGAATTCCGTCATCCGAGATTCGATCCTGGTTAGGCTGACTTCATGGACGAGGCCGAGGTGCGCGCGGTCCTCTTCGACCTGCACGACACGCTCGTCCCGAGCGGCCATCCCGCCGAGCACAACGCGGTGGCCAGGGGGATGGGCGCGGATCTCGGCGTCGACCCTGATGCGTTCGCGGCCGCGGTCGCGGACACCTTCGACGAACGCGTACGCGGTCTGATGGCCGATGTGCACCACACCGTGCGCTACCTGGCCCGACGGGTCGGCGGGTCGCCGACCGAGTCCCAGGTGGAGAGCGCGATCACGCGGAGACTGAACTTCTCGCTCTCCCTGCATGCCGCGACCTGGGCGCTGCCTGCGCTCAAGTCGCTGCGCAAACGAGGGTTCAAGCTCGGCGTCGTCGCCAACTGCGGGGCGGAGACGGTCGCGATCTGGCCGCAGAGCCCGCTCGCGGATCACGTGGACGCCGTCTCGTTCTCCTGCCAGACCGGCGTACGCAAGCCGGACTCGGGCGCCTACCTCGTCGCTGCGGCGGCTCTGGAGGTGCGGACCGGCGAGTGCGTCTATGTCGGTGACGGCGCCGACCACGAGCTCAGCGGGGCCGAGGCGGTCGGGATGAGGGCCGTTCGGTTCCGGGCCAGGGCGCTCGGAGAGCTCGACGAGGGCGCCGCCTCCGACCTCGATCCCGAGTGGAACGGACCGACGATCAGCGACCTCGGTGACCTCGTCGGCATGATCGGGATCCCGATGCCACGCGAAGGGTCCGAATCGCGGACGTTCGTCTCCGGCAATGTGGTGCCCTGGGGTTCGAAGAGATCGTCCCGCTGATCTCCGACCGAGGCCGGTCATCGTCGCATTGGCGGCTCGAGACGACTGTGCGGTGTGGGTCAGGGTCCCACTCCTGAGGGTCGATGTCAGCCGAATCAGCGATCCGCTGACCGTTCGGTCCGCTCCTCGGCACGGTGCCGGATCGCCATCGGAACGGTGTCCGATATCACACCAAGCCTGTTACCTGTCTTTTGACAGGTTATTCGTCCGTCTGGCTGGCCCTTGCCTGGGGCAGATCGCTCCATCAGGCGGCACCGCACGCGGGAAATCGGCAGCAAATGGTCCTTCCCCCCTAGCGAGTTCCGACCGAAAACGGTAAGAATCGATCGACCGACAGGGAAGAATTTCTCCGACTCCGACCCCACATTTCGGACTCAGGTTTCCAACAGTCTTGGTTTGCCCCCGACGCCCTTGACCTACATGCTTACCTGTCAGTCGACAGGTTAATCATGCTTCAAGGAGGACCCGGGTGGCGCTAGCTGCAGACCACAGCACGGACACGGTGCTGAACGCACGGGCAGATGCTCGCGCGCAAGGGGGGCAGGTCAGCGACTGGATGCCGTACCTACCGGCTTCGTCGAGCCCGTTCTGTCCGGACGACGTCGACCCGGACACCCTGACGTGGGCGGAGACGGTCGCACCAGGGAGCTACACCCACAAGGTCCTCGCCCGCGGCACGCGGTTCCGGCTCGAGGACCCCACCGGTGAGGCCTGCGCCCACACCCTCGTCTACAACGCGCTCGAGCCGACCGAGCGGCTCAACGTCGCCGACACCCAGAAGATCCCGTGGCAGGCCTACCTCGGTGCCGGCCACCCGCTGCTCTCCGGTGACGGCCGGGTGCTCGCCACGATCCTCGCCGACACCTCGGGCAGGCACGACGCGTTCTGCGGCACGAGCACCGCCGCCTGGAACGCGCTGCGCTACGGCACCGCGCTGCCCGAGGGGCCAGCGCCTGCCGGCCGTGATCTCTTCGTGAAGGCTGCCGCCAAGCACGGGCTCGGGCCGGCCGACGTACCTCCGTCGGTCTCGTTCTTCCAAGGAATCCGGGTCGCCTCGGACGGGAGCTTCGACTGGATCGGCTCGTCAGGTGCCGGCACCTCGGTCGAGCTCGTGGCCGAGCTGCCCCTGATCGTGCTGATCGCCAACGTTCCGCACCCGCGCGACCCCCGTCCGGAGTACGTCGTCGGGCCGCTGCGCGTGCACGCCTGGCGTACGCCGGAATCAAGTCCCACCACCTCGGCGGACGAGCGTTTCGACGCCTCTCCCGAGGTTCGGCGGGCGTATCTGAACACACTCGACTATGCGGAGGCTCGGGGCCTGTGACTACCACGATCGACAACCCGGTGATGAGGCCTGTGACGACCATTCCCGTCCCTGTGACCACCTATCTGACGCCCGACGGGCAGCTGGTCTCCAGCGTCCCGGTCGGCGCGTCGTACGCCGACGACGACACTCACCTGGAGTGGGGTGACCCGCTGGTGCCGGGTGCCGTCGTGCTGGACGAGCAGGTGGCTCCGCGGGCCTCGTGGTCGGGTGTCGTACGTGCCGGGCAGGTGTTGACGATCGTCGATGTCGGCGGCAACCAGTCGGGTGACTGCCTGCTCTACAACGCGCACCACACCGACGAGCGCTACAGCGCTCCGGACACGCTCGCGTGGCAGGACAACGCCTACATCCGCACCGGGACCGTGCTGCGCAGCAACCTCGGTCGTGCCCTGATGACCGTCGTCGAGAACGAGATCGATCGCCAGGACACCATCGGCGGCGCGTGTTCGCGCGAATCCAACACGCTGCGCTACGGCCACCACGTGATGTATCACCACGGCTGCCGGGAGAACTTCCTGACCGAGGGTGCCAAGCACGGGCTCGGCATGCGCGACATCGTCTCCAACATCAACTGGTTCATGAACGTGCCCGTCGAGGAGGACGGTGCCCTCGGCATCGTCGACGGCATGTCGGCGCCCGGGAAGCGGGTCGCGCTGCGCGCGGAGATCGACACGCTCGTGCTGATCTCCAACTGCCCGCAGATGAACAACCCCTGCAACGACTTCAACCCGACGCCCCTGCGGATGATCGTGTCCGAGCCGGATGTCGACTACGAGGCCGACGCATGAGCGAGCGCAAGCGAGCGACAACAAGCGTCAGGCCGCCGCGTCCGTACGATGGCGCTTGCGCCACGGAGGCGGCGGCATGACCTCTGGCAAGGAAACCGGACTGTCCTTCGACACCGTCCTGGTCGCCAACCGAGGGGAGATCGCCCGCCGGGTGATGCGCACCGCGCGCGAGCTCGGGATGCGTACGGTCGCGGTCTTCTCCGAAGCCGACCGAGCGGCACCACACGTGCGGGAGGCAGATGAGGCCGTCTGTCTGGGCTCCGCGCCCGCACGGGACTCCTACCTCCGTGGCGACCTGATCATCGCAGCAGCCCTGCGCACGGGCGCGGGGCTGCTCCATCCCGGCTACGGCTTCCTGTCAGAGAGCGCCGCCTTCGCCCGTGAGGTGGAGGCAGCGGGGCTTCGGTTCGTCGGCCCGACGCCCGATCAGATCAGCGCCTTCGGCGAGAAGCACTCGGCCCGCCGGCTCGCCGAGAACGCAGGGGTGCCGATGCTGGCCGGCACGGGGTTGCTCTCCGGTCCGGACGAGGCGGCCGAGGAGGCTGCCCGGATCGGGCTGCCGGTGATGGTCAAGGCGACCGGCGGCGGTGGCGGCATCGGGATGACCGCGTGCAGCTCGGAGGAGGACGTCCGGGTCGCGTTCGAGCGGGTCGCCCGGCTCGCCCAGACCAGCTTCGGCACCGCCGGGGTGTTCCTGGAGCATCTGGTGCGGCCCGCCCGCCACGTCGAGGTGCAGGTCTTCGGCGACGGTGAGGGTCAGGTCGCCGTGCTCGGCGACCGTGACTGCTCGCTGCAGCGCCGCAACCAGAAGGTGATCGAGGAGGCGCCCGCGCCGGCTCTGCCCGAGCACGTACGGACCGTCCTGCACGACTCCGCGCGTCAGCTCGCCAAGTCGGTCTCCTACCGCTCGGCCGGCACCGTGGAGTTCGTCTACGACCCGGGCCGCGAGCTGATCTCCTTCCTGGAGATGAACACTCGCCTCCAGGTCGAGCACGCGGTCACCGAGCAGGTGATGGGCATCGACATCGTCGAGCTCATGCTGCGCCTCGCCCGCGACGGCGTGACCGCCCTGCCCGACGAGCTCTTCCGCAAGTGCCCCGCACCCCAGGCGTACGCCGTCGAGGCACGTGTCTACGCCGAGGACCCGGCCAAGGACTCGATGCCGTCATCCGGCCTGGTCACACGCGCGGTCCTCCCGCCCGAAGCTCCTGGCGTCAGGGTGGACTCCTGGATCGAGACCGGGCTCGAGGTCTCGCCGCACTACGACCCGCTCCTCGCCAAGGTGATCGCCACCGGCGCGACCCGCGACGAGGCGCTGGATAGGCTGGGCGAGGCGCTCGCCCGGACCCAGATCGACGGGATCGTCACCAACGTCTCGGCGCTGCGCGCGATGACGACGTACGCCGAGCTCCGCTCGGCCACGCACTCGACCTCGACCCTGGCCGAACGTGCCAAGGATGGCCGCGGTGGGGATCCCGATCCGCGGATCGACGTGCTCGACCCGGGCGTGCTCACGACCGTCCAGGACCTTCCTGGCCGGGTGGGCTACTGGCAGGTCGGCGTACCTCCATCGGGTCCGTTCGACCCGGTCTCCTTCGCCGAGGCCAACCTGGCCGTCGGCAACCACCGGGGTGCCCCGGGCCTCGAGGTCACTGTGCCGCTGGCAACGGGCCGGACGACGGCCGGGGGGCCGACGCTGGTCTTCTCCGATCCCGCCGTCGTCTGTGTGACCGGGGCCCCCATGCCGGTCAGCGTCGACGGCGCCCCTGTCCCGCAGTGGGAGCCGATCGAGCTCCCCGCGGGGGCGACG
>JALZDD010000899.1 GCA_030862715.1 Actinomycetota bacterium
GGGGCGGTTCGTGGCGTTCAACAGTGGTGAGGTGGCGTGGACCCGGCTCACCTACGTGCGACCCGCCGAGTCTCACCCTGAGAAGGTAGAGCCGTGACCCCCGAGTCTGTTTGTCAGGGCCACGTTCACCGAGAGCGCCGTCGTGGTGTCACGCCCCGTATGATGACGACGGTAAGTCACCCGGGCTGCTCTGTCGATAGAATGTGGTAACCATGCGGGCGCCCACGGATGCACCCGACTCGACGAAATTCTCGTCGGGCGGAGCGAACCCGTGGGTGATCGCCCAGGTGACCGCCTGACTGCGGGTGGTGACGTCGACCTTGCGGTAGGCCTGCCGAATATGACTCTTGAGCGTGTTCACGCTCACGACGAGCTTGTCGGCGATGTCCTTGTTGGACAGTCCCTGGGTGATCAGGGCGATCACCTCGACCTCCCGAGTGGTGAGTCCGGCGACCGTCCCCAGCCGGTCCTCCTGTTCCCCGATCGACTCGCCGGCGGCGGTGAGTTCGATGCTGCGTGCGAGGTCTCCGGCATGCACGCTCATCGAGACCCATGCCTTCGCCCCTAGCGAGTAGGCCTTCGCGCGCAGATCGGGACGCATGTCGCGACTGAAGATCAGCACCTTGGCGTCTGTCACGTGCAGCAAGTGCGCGAGATCGGAGCCGTCGGCCATGTGCAGCCCGAGGGTGTCGTAGAGGATCACGTTGACGCCCTGCGCCCGGCTGTGCACGGACGGAAGCGCGGTCACGACCAGTCTGTCTGGATAGTCGGTGAGCATGGTGATGAGCCCGCGCATGACTACCTCTTGCGGGCTGACCACCGCTACTCGCACAACCCTCGACCTCATCACTCTTGAATCGTCTCAGATCGGTGGGCGGTTGGCAGGTGAAGTAGAGAACACGCCTAGGTACCGATCGGTCTGGCTGGGGCACGCGCTGGTGTTCCGGGCCTAGACGGCGTCCGCGAACAGTGCGCGCACCCGCTCCTCGGCCCCTCTACATATTCGTCTCCTGTTGGTAGGTAGGCTTGAAGTTCGCCTCGTGCAACGTGCGTGCCAGGCTGTGCCGGACGTGACGGATCTCGGTCAGGTGCGGGAGACCCGCAGCGGCGACCAGCTTGTCGAAGCGGGCACTGAACGCATCCGGGTGGACCAAGTCGTCCACGGCGTCGCGGATCACCGACGAACGGTGCCTGGGCCGGACGCCGCTGGACGTATCTGGACCGTCGATTGGACAGTCGGACGGGCAGCGTTGTGGGTCGAGATTCATTCACACCGAAGGGGTCACTGGCTCGCACGCGGTGGCGGCACACAGGCGGCACACCTGCCTAGGCGATCTCGGCTCCACTCAGTAACACTCGTTCACGCTCAGATGCCGGTGAGAGCGTGCCTTTGAATCAGGACTAGCGACGTAGGTTCGACTCCTACCCGGGGAGCCATCTCGTGTGAGTGCGGCTCATGCAGCGTGGCGGCGGAGGAAGCTGCGGAGGATGTCGTTGAACGCCAGCGGATCCTCGAGGTTGCTGACGTGGCCGCAGTCGGGGATGACGGCGAGGGTGGCGTCGTGGATTCGCTGCTCGAACTCGTGGGCAACCGACAGAGGCGACCGTACGTCGAGGGCGCCCCAGATGAGCTGGGTGGGCACCTGGATCGTGCCGAGCGCATCGGTCAGATCGGCGTGAGCCATCGCGGTCAGGGCGGTCAGCATGCTGTGGCGGCGTACGTCGGCTGCCATCGCCTCCAGCAGGGGGACGAACTTCGCCGGCGGAGGGCCGGCGAAGAGGCCTGGGAGGGTCGGGTCGAAGCTGTCTGCCGGCTGGTCGCGCAGGCCGGCGAGGCGGGCGTCGGCCTCGTCGGGTCCGAGCGAGCCGCGCCAGCCGGCGTAGCCGTCGGCGAGCACCAGGCTTCGCGTCAGTTCGGGGTGGCGTCGGTAGAGCTCGAGGATGACGGTCACTCCCCAGGAGAGCCCGACGAGGGTGCACGGAGGGATGTCCAGGGCGCGGATCAGCCCGGCCAGGTGGTCTGCGTAGTCGCTCAGTCCGAACCCGGCGGGCACGTCGCCGGAGCCGCCGGCGCCCGGTTCGTCCCACGCGATGACGGTGAACTCGTCCGAGAGCGCGTCGAGCTGTGGGGTCCAGGCGCGGCCGTCCTCGGCGCCGCCGTGGACGAACACGACCGCAGGGCCGTTCCCGGCTCGCCGGAAGGCGAGGCGCAACCCGTCGATCTCGACGACGTCCATGAACCGACGCTAGCCCAGAAAAGCCGCGAAGCGGCTTGACTCAACGGTCAACAATGGCCACGCGCCGTTCATCTTCATGTAAGGTCACCGGGCTTCCTGTGGACGTCCGCGTGTCGCGCTGGTGATTCCGGAGATGCACAGGGAGACATGGATACTGGCCTGTATCAGGGCCGTGGGGGAGCAGGGTGTAAAGTCGCCCAAACTAATGGACAAACACTTGGAGGAAGCGTGGGCATGGGACCGATCATCGGTTACGTACCTGGCGTGTTCGATCTCTTCCACATCGGTCACCTCAACATGCTTCGCCAGGCGCGCGAGCGCTGCGACACGTTGATCGCGGGTGTGGTCTCCGACGAGGTCTGCGAGACGACGAAGGGGATCATCC
>JALZDD010000945.1 GCA_030862715.1 Actinomycetota bacterium
ATCGGGATGTCGTACTCCACCCCGGTGCGGTTGTCACGCACTGTTAGAGATTCGGTCACGATCAGCAACGGTAACCCTCTTGAAATCCCCTACGTAACTCGGCGTCCCACCCATTGGCCGATTTCGACTCAGAGTCGGAACCTGTCACGTGCCGGTCTGGTGTCGCCGGACGGCTCGTCGTCGCCGAACCGGGTCAGCGCATCGCGCAGCCGATGAAGGTCGAGAGCGGTCTGCACAGACCGCCCGCCCTGGGTGTCGTCCTCTCCTCGGAGCGCGCGCAGCGCATCCTGGACCTCGGTCTCGCTCGGCTCCCCGGTCATGGGGACATAATCTAGGTGCCCGGACCAAGACTCGCCTAGTGCGGATCGTCCACGACCTGCTGGTCGGTGCCGTGGGCCACACGCCACAGCAGCAGGGTGACCGCCGCGCGCTGTCGTCCCCGCCCCTTGGTGGGCGAGTAGCCGAGTTGACCACTCAGCCACGTCAGCCGCTCCTGCAGCGTCGAATGGTGCACATGGAGCATCGCGGCCGACTGCCGCAGGCTCGGCTGGTCGAGCACCGCGTGAAGCGTGTCCACGACCCACGGATGACCGGCGAGCAGTTCCTCCAGTCGTCGTACGTCATCCACCCCCGCCGCCTCGTCGGCACTGATCCGCTCGGCGATGACGGCAAGTGCCCCGAGGTCCTCGTAGCGGACCACCGCGGGCGCGAGACTGCCGACGTCGGCGGCCAGCCGGAGGGCAGTCCGTGCCTGCTCCAGGGCGGTCGGCAGCTGGAGCGGGTCGGTCGTCACGGCGGCACCCGCGCGGATGCCCTCTGGGATGGTGGGCGTGCCGGGAAGCAGCGCGACCACCAGGGTGCCGACCGTGCTGATCAGCGACGCTCGTAGGTGCGCCGAGGTGCTCAGCACGACCGTGATGGGGCCGGCCAGGCCGAGCCGTGCGACCGCGTCACGCCTGTCGGAATCGGTCGCGTCGGGGTCGCACGCGATCCTGACCAGCCCGCTGATCGAGGGGTCGGACGAGCCCGTGCTGAGCGCCTGCAGCGCGCGGGCGGCGCGCTCGAGGATGAGCGCGTCGAGCGGGCCGTCGTCCCCGGTGCGCTCGAGCCAGAGCCAGGATCCTGGCTGGCCGGGGATCGGCGCGTGATGCCAGCCGCCCTCGGTCTCGCCGGTCAGTGCGCGGCCGTCGGGTGCGAACCGCTTGACGAGGCCGCGCGCGGCGTCGTGGAGGCCCGCGGGGGAGCCCGCCAGCGCCGCCGCGGCGCGCACGACCGCGGCCGTCGACGACCGCTCGTCGACGAGACGGTCGAAGTGTTCGATGACGCGCAGCGCACTGGCCGTGTCGTCGTCGACCACCTCGAGCTTGCCGATCAGATCTCGCACCTGAAACCTCCCCCGCCACTATCGCCCACCGGACGCGAGTGGGCCAGTGGATCAGGCCTCGAGCGCTCTGCGGATGAACTCCTCACGCGTCGCGATCGAGGCACGGGAGAGCGCCGTGTGCCCGGCCATCAGGTCGAACCCGTGGAACCCGCCGCCCCACATGTGGAGGTCGACGCTGACACCGGCCTCGGACAGCCGGCGGGCGTAGGTCAGCGTCTCGTCGCGGAACGACTCCGCGGAGCCGGTGTCGATGTAGGTGCGCGGGAGGCCGGTGAGGTCCTCGGCGCGTGCGGGGGCGGCGTACGGAGAGACGTCCGGACCGCCCCGGCGCTCGCCGAGCAGCGCCGTCCAGCCGAAGAGGTTGGAGTTGCGGTCCCAGACGCCCTCCTCGTCGAGCATGCGGCTGCTGTGGGTCTCGAGGCGGTCGTCGAGCATCGGGCAGATGAGGATCTGGTGGCTCAGCCTCGGGAAGGCCCGGTCCCGGGCGAGCAGGGCGGTGCCTGCGGCGAGGCCCCCGCCGGCGCTGGCACCCGCGATCATGATGCGCTCCGGGTCGATGCCGAGCTCCGCGGCGTTCTTCGCCGTCCAGACGAGACCGGCGTAGCAGTCCTCCACAGGAGCCGGGTCCGGGTGCTCGGGCGCGAGGCGGTACTCGACGGACACCACGACTGCATTGCCGTCGGCCACCTGCGGCAGGAAGGTCTCCACACCGAAGCTGCGGTTGCCGATCACCATCCCGCCGCCGTGGGTGTGGTAGACCGCCGGCAGCGGTGCGCCGGCGGCGGTGGGCCTCAGGATCAGCAGGGTGATGTCGGGAGCGCCCTCCGGGCCGGGGACCTGTCGCTCCTCGACCTGGACCGCACCGCCCACGGTCAGGTCGACCGGCTCCATACCGGGGAAGCCATCGGCGGTCTGCTCCCGCATCGCGGCGAGCGTGTCCGCGGAGAACGTCGGGAGGGCTTGGCGCACCGCGTCGAGGACCGGCACGAGCTCGGGATCGAACGGCGGCCGCATGGGGGTGTCGGGGAAGATCTCGCTGGTGGTCGTCTCGGTCATGGCCACTCCTTCGTCGGGGGTGCCCCCAGCCTCCCCCCGTGACCGTTGTCGACGGAACCCGGCCTGTGGCGGGAATCACATCGACTGCCCCCGCCATCCGGCGGGCGGGGTCCCGCGAGAAACCGATGTGCGGTCGAGGGGTACGCCGGGGGAGAATGGGTGACCTCATGTCCGAGTCCGACCAGCCCGCCGCCACCTCCGTCGCGATCACCTACCCTGCCGAGCTCCCGGTCACCCAGCGCCGCGAGGACATCGCCGCGGCCATCCGTGACCACCAGGTCGTGATCGTCGCCGGTGAGACCGGGTCGGGGAAGACGACGCAGCTGCCCAAGATCTGCTTGGAGCTCGGGCGCGGCTCCGCCGGACTGATCGGGCACACCCAGCCGCGCCGGATCGCGGCCCGGTCGGTGGCAGAGCGGATCGCCTCCGAGCTCGGCACCTCGCTCGGGGACCTGGTCGGCTACCAGGTGCGGTTCATGGACAAGTCCTCGGCCGCCTCCCGGATCAAGCTGATGACCGACGGCATCCTGCTCGCCGAGCTGCAGCGCGACCGCGACCTGCGCCGCTACGACACGATCATCATCGACGAGGCCCACGAGCGGTCGTTGAACATCGACTTCCTGCTCGGCTATCTGCGCCGGCTGCTGCCGCGGCGGCCGGACCTGAAGCTGATCATCACCTCCGCGACGATCGACCCGGAGCGGTTCGCGGCCCACTTCGCCGACCCGCGAACCGGGGATCCGGCCCCAATCATCGAGGTCTCCGGCCGCACCTATCCGGTCGAGGTCCGCTACCGGCCGCTGATGGAGCTCTCCGAGGAAGACGAGGAGGGCGAGGTCGTCGTCCGCGACCAGACCGAGGCCATCGTCGACGCGGTCAAGGAGCTCTCCGCCGAGGGCCCGGGTGACGTCCTCGTCTTCCTCCCCGGCGAGCGCGAGATTCGGGATGCGGCCGACGCGCTGGGTGATGCGCTCGGGCTGAACAAGGGGCGCTCCGGGACGGGTCTCGTCGAGATCATCCCGTTGTTCTCCCGGTTGTCAGCCGCCGACCAGCACCGGGTCTTCTCACCCCACACCGGCCGCCGGATCGTGCTCGCGACCAACGTCGCCGAGACCTCGCTGACGGTCCCCGGGATCAAGTACGTCGTCGACACCGGTGTCGCCCGCATCTCGCGCTACTCCGCACGCACCAAGGTCCAGCGGCTGCCGATCGAGCCGATCTCGCAGGCCTCGGCGAACCAACGGTCGGGACGTACGGGGCGGGTCGAGGCGGGCATCGCGATCCGGCTCTACTCCGAGGAGGACTATCTCGGCCGGCCGGAGTTCACCGACCCGGAGATCCTGCGCACCAACCTCGCCTCGGTCATCCTGCAGATGGCCTCGCTCGGGCTGGGGGACATCGCCCGGTTCCCGTTCGTGGAGGCGCCGGACCGGCGCAACATCACCGCCGGCGTACAGCTTCTCGAGGAGCTGGGAGCGATGCGGGGGCAGCGGCTGACGAAGCTGGGCCGGCGGCTGGCGAGGCTGCCGATCGACCCGCGGCTGGCCCGGATGGTGCTCGAGGCCGAGCGGCTCGGTTGCGTACGCGACGTCATCGTCGTCGCCGCCGCGCTCTCGCTCCAGGACCCGCGCGAGCGGCCGGGGCAGGACCACCCCAAGGAGCAGGCGCAGGCCGACCAGCTGCACGCACGGTTCAAGGACGAGACCTCCGACTTCCTCACCTGGCTCAACCTGTGGCGCTATCTGAAGCAGCAGCAGCACGAGCTCTCCTCCAGCGCGTTCCGGCGGCTGTGCAAGCGGGAGTTCCTGCACTACGTACGCGTCCGGGAGTGGCAGGACCTGGAGTCGCAGCTGCGGCAGGTGTGCCGGGAGATGAAGATCGACCTCGGCAAGGGACACCGCGACGTCATCGAAGCCGGCGAGGACGCGGGCGAGGACAAGGTCACGTACGACGCCGACGGGATCCACCAGGCGCTGCTCTCCGGGCTGCTCTCGCACATCGGGGCGCTCGAGGAGCGGGACAAGAAGGCGGAAGCAGCGGCCGGACGTGACCGACGCCGGCCTGGTCCGCGGGAGTACGAGGGTGCCCGAGGCGCGAAGTTCGCGATCTTCCCCGGATCGGCGCTGCACCGGAAGAACCCGCAGTTCGTGATGTCCGCCGAGCTCGTCGAGACCTCACGCCTCTGGGCCCGGCAGAACGCCTCGATCAAGCCCGAGTGGGCCGAGAGTCTTGGCCGCGACCTGGTCAAACGCACCTACTCCGAGCCCCACTGGTCGCAGAAGCGCGCCTCGGTGATGGCGCGGGAGAAGGTGACCCTCTACGGCGTGCCGCTGGTCGCCGACCGTCCCGTCGCGTTCGGCAAGATCGATCCCGAGCTGAGCCGCGAGCTCTTCATCCGGCATGCGCTGGTCTACGGCGAGTGGCGTACGAATCACCGGTTCCTTCGCGACAACGCGAAGCTCGTCGAGGAGGCCGAGGAGCTCGAGCACCGTGCCCGGCGCCGCGACATCGTGGTCGACGAGCACGCGCTCTTCGACTTCTACGACCGCCGGCTGCCGGCCTCCATCGTCTCCGGCGCCCACTTCGACCAGTGGTGGAAGCAGGCCCGGCGGGAGACGCCCGACCTGCTCACCTTCGAGCTGTCGATGCTCA
>JALZDD010000961.1 GCA_030862715.1 Actinomycetota bacterium
TTGGACGCGTATCGCTTCCGCTACCTAGCCTCGGGATCTCCGACGTCGTCCGACCCCCTTGAGGAGACCCCATGGGCCGCTACTCCCCCACCGAGCTCCGTGACGCCCTCGGCGCCGGCCTGCTGTCGTTCCCGGTGACGCACGCGACCGCCGACTACGCCTTCGACGAGGACGGCTACCGCGCGCACCTGCAGCACCTCGACGGCTTCGACGTCGCCGGCCTCTTCGCTGCCGGCGGCACCGGCGAGTTCTTCTCGCTGACCCACGACGAGGTCTCGCGGGTCCTGCGGGCCACCGTCGAGGAGGTCGGCGACGGCACTCCGGTGATGGGCGCGGCCGGCTACGGCACCTCCCAGGCCGTCGCGATGGCGCAGCGCGCCGAGGCGGACGGCGCCGACGGCATCCTGCTGCTGCCGCCCTACCTCACCGAGCTGCCGGGTCGCGGCCTGTACGAGCACGTCGCCCGCGTCTGCTCGGCGACCTCGCTCGGCGTGATCGTCTACCACCGCGCCAACGCCCGCTACGACGCCGACACGATCGTCCGTCTCGCCGAGGAGTTCCCGAACCTCATCGGCTTCAAGGACGGCATCTGCGACATCGACCTGCTCGCCACGCTCAACGCCCGCCTCGGCGACCGGCTGCTCTACGTCGGCGGGCTGCCGACCGCCGAGACGTACGCCCTGCCGTATCTGGAGCTCGGCGTCAGCACCTACTCCTCGGCGATCTTCAACTTCGCGCCGCAGTGGGCGGTCGAGTTCTACACCGCCGTACGCAAGCACGAGCGCGACGAGGTGCTCGCCCGGCTCCGTGACTTCGTCGTCCCCTACATCGCGATCCGCGACCGCGGGGCCGGCTACGGCGTCTCGATCGTCAAGGCCGGGCTGACCGCGGCCGGCCGTCCGGCCGGTCCCGTACGTCCCCCGCTGACCGACCTCACCGAGCACGAGCTGGCGGAGCTGACCGCCCTCGTCAAGACCGTCATCTGACGGCAACCCGACCGACAGGAGAAACTGTGACCCGCCGCATCCTCCAGGTAGGACCGCTCAAGCCGTCGCTGGCTGCCACCCTCACCGACCGCTACGACGCGCTGGTGCTGCCCGACGGCGACAGCCGTGCTGCGTTCCTCACCGAGCACGGGCCCTCGATCGGGGCCGTGGTGACCACCGGGCGCACCGGCGTACCGGCCGAGCTGATGGCCCAGCTGCCCGCGCTCGGCGCGGTCATCAACTTCGGGGTCGGCTACGACACCACCGACGTCGAGGCCGCGGCCGCGCGTGGCGTGCTGGTCTCCAACACCCCCGACGTACTGACCGACTGCGTGGCCGACACCGCCATCGGCCTCACCATCGACACCCTGCGCGGGCTCAGCGCCGCCGACCGGTTCGTACGCCGCGGCGACTGGCCCGAGGTCGTCACCTACCCCCTGGCTCGTAAGGTCTCGGGCAAGCGGGTCGGCATCTTGGGCCTGGGCCGGATCGGCCGGGCCATCGCGACCCGCTTCGAGGCCTTCGGCTGCCCGATCTCCTACCACTCCCGCCACGAGGTCCCCGGCTCCCCCTACACCTATGCCGCCTCCCCCGCGCAGCTCGCCGCCGACGTCGACATCCTGGTCCTGGCCACCTCCGGCGGCAGCGGTACGCAGCACCTCGTCGACCGCAAGGTGCTCGAGGCGCTCGGACCCGAGGGCTACCTCATCAACATCGCACGTGGCTCCGTGGTCGACCAGGACGCGCTGGTCGAGCTGCTCCTCGAGGGTGGCATCGCCGGCGCCGGTCTGGACGTCTACACCGATGAGCCCAAGGTCCCCGCGGAGCTGATGGACCTCGACAACGTGGTGCTCCTCCCCCACCTGGCCAGCGGCACGGTCGAGACCCGTGCCGCCATGGAGCAGCTGACCCTCGACAACCTCGACCGCTGGCTCGCCGACGGCACCGTCCTCACTCCGGTGCCGGAGGTCGCTCCTCGGGGCGCAGCGCGATCTCGGTGATGCGGTTGCCGTTCCGGGCGGTCACCTCCAGGGTGCCGTCCCGAAGCGCCAGCACCTCCCCGACCTGCGGGATGTGCCCCAGCCGAGCGATGAGGTAGCCCGCGACGGTCTCGTAGGCGCCGTCCTCGAGCTCGATGCCGGTGGTGTCCGCGAAGTCCTCGATCGTCATCGCGCCGTCGATCCGGGACAGGTCGCCGTGGTCCCGGATGCGGGCCTCGCCGTGGTCGTACTCGTCACGGATGTCACCGATCATCTCCTCGACGAGGTCCTCGAGGGTCACGATGCCGTCGGTGCCTCCGTACTCGTCCACGACCATCGCCAGGTGGGTGCCGCCCTCGCGCATCGTGGCGACCGAAGGGATCACCCGCTTGCTCCCGGGCAGCGAGAGCACCGGGCGGCAGATGTCCCGGATCGTGCGCTCGTCCGTCGCGACGACACCGAGCAGGTCGCGTACGTGCAGGAAGCCGAGGATGTCGTCGAAGCCCTCTCCGGTCACCGGGTAGCGGGAGTAGGGCAGATCACGCACGGTCTCGGCTGCCGCAGGAAGCGGCATCGAAGCGGGCATGAAGGTGACGTCGCCCCGCGGACGCATCACCTCCCGCAACGTCGTCTCGGTGGTGGCGAACACGTCACGCAGGATCCGGCGCTCATCCTCCTCGAGGTCTCGGTTGGTGGAGACCATCTCGCGCAGCTCCTCCTCCGAGACCTGCTCGGCCGAGGCCTTGGGGTCACCGCCGAGCAGCCGTACGACGGCGTCGGTGGAGACCGAGAGCAGCCAGATCACCGGCCGCATCACGCTGGCGAACCGGTCGAGCACGGGCGCGACGGCCAGCGAGATCCCGGCGGCCTTCTGCAGCGCCAGCCGCTTGGGCACCAGCTCGCCCAGCACCAGGGAGAGATAGGCGATGAACAGGGTCAGCACGATCAGGGCCGTGGTCTCGGCGAGCGCCTCGGTCAGGCCGAGACGCTCGAGGTAGGGCGCGACGTCGGGAGCGATCGCCGACCCGCCGTACGCCGCGGAGAGAAAGCCGGCGACAGTCACGCCGATCTGCACAGCGGCCAGGAAGCGGTTGGGGTCGCGGGCCACCTCCGCCACCCGTGCTCCGCGTGAGCCTTTGCGTTCGAGCGCGGTCAGCTGGCTCTCACGCAGCGACACCAGCGCCAGCTCGGTCGCGGCGAAGACGCCGCCGACCAGCACGAACACCAGCACCAGCCCGAGGCTGAGAAACGTCTGGCTGTCCATCAGGCCCGCTCACCGTCCAACGTGAACGCAGGTGAGCGGTAGGAACTTCGAGGCCTCTTCACACAGATGAATCTACAGGCGCGTCGCTCCCTCGATGGTCGCGAAGTGCTCGCTTGTCGAGCTTGCCCACCGAGTTCTTCGGCAAGGCATCCACCACATGGATCGCGGTGGGTCGCTTGTAACCGCTGAGCTGCTCCTGGCACCTCGACATCAGGCCCGCGACGTCGACCGTCGCGCCCGGACGAGCCTGGACGAAGGCGACGACGACCTCGCCCCACTTCTCGTCGGGCAGTCCGATCACCGCGACCTCGAGGACGGTCGGGTCGCCGGCGAGGACGTCCTCGATCTCTTTCGGGTAGATGTTCTCGCCACCTCGGATGATCATCTCCTTCGATCGGCCGACGATGGTGAGGTAGCCGTCCTCGTCGACGTGGCCGAGGTCGCCGGTGGAGAGCCAGCCGTCGCGGATCACGGCGGCGGTGTCGTCCGGACGGCCCAGGTATCCGCGCATGACGTTGGCCCCGCGGACGCTGACCTCACCGGTCTCTCCGGGCGGCACCGGCTTGCCGTCCGCGCCGAGGATTCGCAGCTCCTGGCCGGGGAACGGCGGCCCGACGGTGCCCGCCTTGCGTGGGCCGCCGACCGGGTTGATGGTCGAGCCGCAGGTGGCTTCGGAGAGTCCGTAGCCCTCGATGAGCGGGAAGCCGAAGCGATCCTCGAACCGGGAGAGCAGCTCGGCCGATGCCGGCGCGGCACCACAGACCGCGAACCTGACCGAGCTCGTGTCGGGCCGTACGTCCTCGGGAAGCGCGGCGAGCATGCTGTAGATCGTGGGGACAGCAGAGAAGAACGTCGGGCGCTCCTTCTCGACGGTGCCGAAGAACGTGTGCGGGTTGAACCGGTCCGCAATGACCACGCTGGCACCGACGAGGAGCGGGGTGAGGATGCTGACGACGATGCCGTTGACGTGGAAGAGCGGCAGGATCAGCAGGCAGCGGTCCTCGGGACCGACCTCGAGCGCATCGCGCCCCATGGCGGTCATGGCCTCGAGGTTGGCGTGGTCGAGCATCACCCCCTTGGGTACGCCGGTGGTGCCCGAGGTGTAGATGAGCAGCGCCAGGAGCGCACGGTCCACGACCGGCGCGGGCCCGTCCTGCCCCGGCTCCCGGCGCAGGTCGGAGACCGAGAGGGCGGGTACGTCACCGACCGGACGGGCGCCGTCTTCGATGACGTGCAGCTTCGCGCTGGAGTCCTCGAGCTGCCGAGCGACCTCGGAGTCGGTCAGGGCTGGGTTGACCGGTGTGATGGTCGCTCCCAGCCGCCAAGCCGCGAAGAGCAGCACGACGAACTCGACACGGTTGCTGAGCTTGAGCGCGACGACGTCCCCAGCACCGATGCCGAGCTCGGCGAGGTGCGCTGCGCCGGCACGTACCCGGTCGAGGAGCTCGGCGTTGGTGAGCCGCTGGGACGAGTCGGCGATCGCTGGATCGGTCGGGTTGTCGGTGGCGCGCCGGTCGATGATGGTGGAGAACGTCATGGTTCAGGCCTTCAGGTGACGCGTGAGGAACTCGGTCTGGTCGGCGACGACGGTCTCGAACGGTTCGCCGAGGTAGATGTCGAAGTGGCCGGCGTCGTACCGCTTGATCTCGCCGCGAGGCGCCGTGCGCGCGTAGGTGAGCGTCTCCTCGGGCGGCGTGACGGAGTCGTGGTCGCAGATGCAGAAGAGGATCGGCATCCGTACGTCCTTGGCGACCTTGCCCGGACGGTGCCGGGTGATCGTGGGTGCGACGCGGGCGGCGACCTCGTTGACGAAGCCGGCGCCCTCCGGGACGAGGGCGAGGTAGCCGGGCAGGGCGTCCGGAGCGGTCATCAGCGCCTTCTCCCCCGGCGCCCCGGCGAGGGTGATGAGCACGGGGTCTCGGTGGAGGGCAGAGGCAGCGAGGTCGCGAGCGACGGTGGGCAGCAGCCGCATCGTGCCGACCGGGCCGAGGGCCCGGGCCGACGCGAGGCCGTCGGTGAACGGGCACTGGGACACCGCCGCGCGCAGCTCGGGGTGACGGGAGGCGACGACGATGGCGTGACCACCACCGAACGAGCTTCCCCAGACCGCGACGCGAGCGCCGTCGACGTCGGGGCGCGTCTTGACGTGGGCGATGGCGGCGTCCCAGTCGGCCAGCTGCCGTTTGATCGAGAGCAGCTGTCGGGGCTGGCCGGTGGAGTCGCCGAAATGGCGATAGGTGAAGGCCAGCGCCGCGATCCCGGCCTGGGCGAATCGCTCGGCGAATGCGTCCAGGCGCATCTCCCGGGTGGCGCCCAGGCCGTGTCCGAGGATCACGACCGGAGGGTTGGTGACACCGTCGGGCAGGAAGAGCCAGGCGGCGCAGGTGTCGCCGGACGAGTCGAAGCCGACGTCGTGGCGGGTGACGGTGTGGCCGCTCATCGCCGGGCCTCCTGACGCTCGGCCCCGGCACCACGGGTGGTACCGGCCTGGAGCACTTCCTCGAAGACCCCGGGCTGGTACAGCGGCAGCTCGCCGCTCGCCTCCGTGTTGGCCATGTAGTCGAGCATCAGCTCCTGGCCGATGTCCGAGAGCGCGGTGGCGAGGAACTCGGAGCGCTCGATGTGCAGCCCCTCCTCCAGGCTCGCCGAGCCGCCGAAGTAGACGGATCGCTTGATCGCCGCCCGCGATGCCTTGGGCCGCGATCCGAGGTGCTGGGCGAGCTCGATCGCCCGGTCGAGCAGCTGATCCTGCGCCACCACCTCGTCGACCGCGCCGATCTCCAGGGCCTGGGCCGGGGTGAACGGCTCACCCGACAGGATCGCCAGCAGCGCCTTGTGGTTGCCCACCAGGCGCGGAAGCCGCTGGCTGCCACCTCCGCCCGGCATGATCCCGAGCAGGACCTCCGGCTGGCCGATGACGTACTCGCCGTCGGCCATCACCCGCAGGTCGTTGGCCCAGCTGAACTCGGCCCCGAGACCGAGCGCCGACCCGTTCAGGGCCGCGACAAAGACGACGCCGCTGCGGTTCATCTTCAGGAACGTCTGGTGCACCCTCTCCAGCTGGACGGCCGGCCACAGGGGTGTCCTGCCGAGCGCTGCCTTCAGGCCGCCGGCCCGGTTCACCCCGCGCGCCGTGTGGGCGAGGGCGGAGGCGCCCCGGACACCGACGGAGGGGACGGTGGCCCCGCCCTCTTGCAGCCAGCGCACTTCGGCGTGCGAGACGAAGCGGTCTGGGTGGGTGCCGGTGAACACGACGGCCTGGATCGCCGGATCGCCGTCCGCGCGGTCGACGAGCGCGTCGAGCTGCTCGGCGATGTCGTTGCCGAACAATCCCAGCGGGCCGCCGTCAACGCGCGCGACCAGCACCGCGCCGCGGTTCTCGATCTCGAGGTTGCCTCGTACTTCTTCTGTCATGACCGGTCTCCGTTGAGTGCGGTGAGGGCGTTCGTGCGACCCCTTGTCCTCACGACGATAACGAAGTTATTCTGATGTCACAAGCCCGAGGAGCCGCCGTGAACAGCACCACCCAGCCCCCGCTGGACCATGACTGGGTCGTCGTCGGGTCGGGCTTCGGCGGCAGCGTCGCCGCTCTGCGCCTGGCCGAGAAGGGTCACCGGGTCGCCGTCCTCGAGCGCGGCCGCGCGTACGCCGACGAGGAGCTGCCTGCGTCGGCATCCGACAGCCGCCGCTTCGTCTGGGCGCCGAAGGTGGGGCTGCGCGGGATCATGCGCAACGTGCTCTTCCGCCACGTGTTCAGCTCCACCCAGACCGGGGTCGGCGGCGGGAGCCTTGTCTACGGCGGCGTCCTGTTCCGCCCGCACGAGCACTTCTTCGCCGACCCGCAATGGCCGCGGCCGGCCCGCTGGGAGGAGGTCCTCGAGCCTCACTACGCCACGGCGGAGCGGATGCTCGGGGCGAGCACGACGCCGTGGGAGTCGGTGGCGAGCGGACTGACCCGCGAGGTCGCCGACCGGTTCGGCGGCAGCTTCTCCGCAGCGCCGGTCGGGGTCTTCTTCGGCGAGCCGGGCGTCACGGTCCCGGATCCCTACTTCGGCGGCGAGGGCCCGGACCGCACCGGCTGCACCCGCTGCGGCCAGTGCATGACCGGGTGCCGTACGGGTGCCGCCAACCGGCTCACCAAGAACTACCTCTGGTTCGCCGAGAAGCACGGCGCCCAGGTCTTCGCGGAGCGCGAGGTGGTCGACGTGACTCCGCTCGGGGCGGCCGATGGGAGCGACGGCTACCGGATCACCACCCGCGGTTCGGGAGCCCGGGGCGGCCGCCGCACGACCATCACCACGCGTGGGGTCGTGTTCGCCGCCGGCGCGGTCGGCACCAACGCTCTCCTCGCAGACTGCAAGCAACGCGAGGCACTGCCCGCGGTCAGCGACCGCTTGGGCCACCTCGCCCGCACGAACAGCGAGGCCGTGCTCTCCGTCCTGCTCCCCGAGGACGTCGGCACATGGCGCGACGTCACCGCGAGCAGCCGGGTGGTCCTCGACGGCGACACCCAGATCGAGTTCCTCACCTATGGGCCGCGAGGCGACTTCATGCGTCTGATGTTCACGGTCCTGGTGGGCGAGGGCCGGGGCGTACGGCGCCTGTCGGCCTGGCTCCGCACGGTGGCGCGCCATCCACGCCGCTGGTTCTCGACGATGCGATCGGGGTGGTCCGCACGCACCTTGATGATGCTGGTCATGCAGCCGCGAGACAACGCGATCCGGTTCACCGCGAGGAGACGACTCCTGGGGAAGGGATATCGGCTCGCCACTGCACGAGACAGCGAACGGCCGGCGCCGACGTACATCGATGCAGGCCACCGGGTCGCCAACTGGCTGGCGGAACGCACCGGAGGCATCGCGCAGAGCAGCGTCTTCGAGGTGTTCGGCGACCGGCCGATGACGGCACACGTGCTCGGTGGAGCCGTTGTCGGCGCGAGCCCGGCCACCGGAGTCGTCGACGCCAAGCTGCAGGTGTTCGGCTACCAGAACATGGTCGTCTGCGACGCCGCCGCGCTGCCGGCCAACCCCGGTGTCAACCCGGCGCTGACGATCACGGCGCTGGCCGAGCACGCCATGTCGCACATCCCCGATGCCGGTTTGGGACGATGACGGCCATGGCGAGAGATTCGACGGCGACGGACAGCCCCTCCAACAGCATCCCGGAGCGGCTCATCGAGGCCGCCGTCACCATGCTCGCCGAGGAAGGTCCCTCGGCAATCAAGGCCAGGACGGTCGCCGCGAAGGCCGGCATGTCGAGCATGGTCGTCTACAACTACTTCGGCGGCGTCCCGGAGCTGCTCGGCGCGGTCGTGGATCACGGCTTCGACCAGCTGGGCGAGGCGTTCGCTCAGATCGGTGCCAGCGAGGACGCGATCGCCGACCTGTTCACGATGGCGCTGACGACACTGTCCTACGCACAGGCGAACCCGCACCTGTACGACGCCATGTTCGGCCTCTCCACCCGGGCGACCTACCGGCCCACCCCGGCCAAGGGGGAACGGCGAGCCGGCCACTCCCCCGCATTCAACGCCGCGTACGCGCACGTGGTCGAGGCGGCCACGCGGCTGAGCACCACCGGAGAGCTCACCATCGACAACCCGAGAGCCGCCGCCGGGGCCATGTGGAGCTACGTCCATGGCTACATCACCCTCGACCTGGCCAACCACTTCGTCGAGTTCGCCGACCCGGTACGAGAGGTGCTGGTCCCGATGGGCGTCACCTTCTGCGTGGGCCTCGGGGCCGAGCGCGACTCCGCGCTCGCCTCGCACGAGACCGCACTCCGTCGAGCCTGGCAGCCGGGCCCCTGACCGCCGTCGCGTGGTCCTTCAGGCGCCGTTGAGCGCTTCGTCCAACGCCGTGATCTGGGCCTTGATGAAGGCTTGGGAGACGGGTGGCTTCGCCTCGAGCGAGTCGAAGTTGTGGTAGCCGCCCGGGACCACGTTGAGGGTGGTGTCGACGCCGGCCTGCTGCAGTCTCCGGGCATACGCGACGTCCTCGTCGTGGAACAGGTCGTTGGTGCCGACGCCGATCCAGGCCGGCGGCAGACCGGAGAGGTCCTCGTAGCGGGACGGCGCAGCCAGTGGGGAGACCTCACCGCCCGAAGCGGTGGCGCCGAGGTAGGACCGCCAGCCGAACCGGTTGCTGCGCGGGCTCCAGATGCGTAGCCGCCGTGGGTCGATGGCAGTGCGGGACGTGGTCCTGTCGTCCAGCATCGGGTAGGACATCAGCTGCAGGACCGGACGGATCTCGCCGCGTTCCCGCGCCAGCAGTGCCAGCGCGGCGGCCAGGCCGCCGCCGGCGCTCTGCCCGCCGATGGCGATGCGCGCGGGGTCGATGTCGGGCTGGCCGGCGAGCCATTGCAGCGCGGTGTAGCAGTCCTCCAGCGGCGTCGGGAACGGGTGCTCGGGAGCGAGCCGGTACTCCACTGAGACGACCACGATGCCCAGCTCGTCGACGACTCGGCGGCAGAACGCGCTGTCCTGCCCCGCGTCGCCGAGCACCATCCCGCCGCCATGGATCCACAGCAGTGCCGGCGTCCGGGGCTGCGCCGGCGCCGAACCCGACGCCGGGCGGAAGACGTGGACGGACACGTCGGTATTCACGGAGACGACCAGCGCGTCCGTCCGCCGACGGCGCGCGCCGAGCTTGGTGAGGAAACGAAGCGTGGGCAGCGTACGGGCCGTGATGATGGTGCGCGGAAGGAACCGCGCGGCCCGCAGCTGCGGATGGAAGGTCAGCTCGGTCATGGTCTTCCTGTCGGGGGAAGGGCCAGGGACAGGGCATTGCGGAGGCCCTGCTCGAGGAGGTCGTCGGAGAGCTGCCGGTCGGTCAGTGCGCGGGAGAGCTGGAGCGTCCCGGCCATCAGGCCGAGGAGGCTGAGCGCCTTCACGCGGGCCGAGAGCGGATCTTCGGGTGCCATCCGGGCCGCGAGGCCGTCGATGACGACCAGCACACCCTCGGTGTACGCCTGCCTGGTCGCGTCCGCGCTGCGTGCGATCTCGTCGAGCAGGGCGGCGTTGGGGCAACCGTCGGCAGGGGTGTCGCGGTGGTCCGGCGACAGGTACCAGCGCACGATCTGCTCCAGGCCCGCTCGGCCCGGCTCCGCCTGCTCGACGATGTTCGCGTGCAGCGTGTGTAGCTGGTCGGTGATCGCCTCCGCTACCAGGTTGTCCTTGGACTCGAAGTGTCGGTAGAAGGCGCCGTTGGTCAGGCCCGCGTCCTTCATCAGCGTCGCGACCCCGGATCCGTCGATGCCGTCACTCTTGAGACGTCGACCGGCGGTCGAGA
>JALZDD010001019.1 GCA_030862715.1 Actinomycetota bacterium
TTCGGCGAGTTCCTCGACGTCCCGCTGCCGACCGGCGCGGTCGGCGACCTGCTCGGGTGGTGACGGCGTGCTCGACAACCTGCTGCTCGGCTTCGAGACCGCGCTGACGGCCGAGAACCTGCTGTGGTGCTTCGTCGGCGTGCTGCTGGGCACGGTGATCGGCGTGCTGCCCGGCCTCGGCTCCACCACCGGCGTGGCGATCCTGATCCCGCTGACGCTGACGCTCGACCCAGTGACCGCGCTCATTATGCTCGCCGGCATCTACTACGGCGCCCAGTACGGCGGCACGATCACCTCGGTGCTCATCTCGACGCCGGGCGAGGCGGCCACGGTCGTCACGACCATCGACGGTTACCAGATGGCGCGGCGGGGCCGGGCCGGGGCGGCGTTGTCGATCTCGGCGATCGGCTCGTTCGTGGCCGCGATCGTCTCGCTCGCGCTGCTCATGGCGCTCGCTCCCCCGTTCGCCGACTTCGCGCTGCGCTTCGGGCCGCCCGAGATGCTGGCCGTGATGGTGCTCGGGCTCGCGACGATCGTGAGCTTCTCGGGCGAGGACCGGGTGCTCGGCGCGACGATGGCCGTGCTCGGGCTGGTGATCGCCCTGGTGGGCGTCGACACCGGCAGCGGTGTCTCCCGCTACACGTTCGGCTCGGTGGACCTGCTGTCCGGGATCCCGTTCGTCGAGGTGATGATCGGCCTCTTCGCGGTCGGTGAGGTGCTGCACCAGGTCCGACAAGGCGCCGCAGAGCCCATCCGGGCCCGTTTCAAGGACCTGCTCATCACCCGCGAGGAGCTGCGCCGCAGCCGTGGTGCCATCGGCCGGGGCAGCGTGATCGGATTCCTGCTGGGCTGCCTGCCGGGTGCCGGATCCACCCTCGCCTCCTTCATGGCCTACGGCGTCGAACGCCGGGTCTCCAAGCACGGCGACGAGTTCGGCAACGGCGCCATCGAAGGCGTCGCCGCGCCAGAGAGCGCGAACAACGCGGCCGCCAACGCCAACTTCGTGCCGACGCTCGCGCTCGGCATCCCCGGCGGCGGCACCACGGCCGTACTCCTCGGTGCCTTCACCATCTATGGGATCCAGCCCGGCCCTCTCCTCTTCGAGGAGCAACCCGACCTGGTCTGGGGATTGCTGGTCTCGTTCTTCATCGGCAACGTGCTGCTGCTGATCCTGAACCTGCCGCTGGCGCCACTGTTCGCGCAGATGCTGCGAATCCCGTACGGCTATCTCTATCCGATCATCCTGGTCACCAGCTTCGTCGGGGCGTACGCCATCGGGAACTCCATGACCAGCGTGTGGATCGTCTTGGTCGCCGGCCTGGTGGGCTTCGCGATGAAGACGTACGGCCTGCCGATGGCGCCGCTGGTGCTCGGACTGGTCCTCGGCCCGCTGCTCGAGAAGGCCCTCGTGCAGACCTCCGCGCTCGGCGACGGCAGCCTCGCACTGCTCGTCCAGCGCCCGCTGGCCCTGGGCATCCTCGTCGCGGCCGTCCTCTTCATGGCCGGGTCGCTCTGGATGAACCGCCGGGCCACCGCCACCGCCAACGAGGTCCTTGCCGAGGCCCGCAACGACGACGACCACCAGATCCCCACAGGAGCAGGACGATGACCAGCACGACACGCAACCGCGAAGACTGGCCGATCTCGGCGGCGCTCCTTCAGTTCGAGAACGCTCACGACGCCCCCACGTCCGCTTGGGCCGCGACCTTCACCGAGGTCGCAGACGCCGGGTTCGACCACGTGGACCTGACCGACTCATGGGTACGTCCCGGCGATCTCACCCCGGGCCGGCTCGCCGAACTTGCGTCCACCGCGGCGGCGACCGGCGTCGGGCTGCCTGCAGTCTCGACCGCCCGGTGCTCGGTGATCGACCCGGTCGACGGCGAGCGCAACCTGGCGTATCTGCATCGCACCGTCGAGGCGGCTGCCGCCCTCGGGGCGGAGGTCGTGTCGGTCGGCCTGCACCGGCCGCTCACCCCGGCACAGCAGCGGGAGCTGTGGTTCTGGACGGTCGACGGGCCGAAGGACCCGGTCGGGGACCCGGAGGTCTGGGACCTTGCTGTGAAGCGCTTCGCCGAGCTCGGTAAGCACGCCGACGAGGTCGGTCTACTTCTCTCCCTGGAGCTCTACGAGGACACCTATCTGGGCACAGCCGAGAGCGCCGTGCGGTTGGTCGAGGACGTCGGCTTGGACAATGTCGGGCTCAACCCGGACATCGGCAATCTGGTGCGGCTGCACCGCCCGATCGAAGCGTGGCAGGACCTGGTCGCCACGACCATGCCCTACGCCAACTACTGGCACGTCAAGAACTACTTCCGCGACGAGGACCCGGCCACCGGCCAAGTCGTGACGGTCCCTGCTCCGCTGGACCTCGGCTTCGTCAACTACCGCTCGGTGGTCCGCACCGCCCTCGAGCACGGGTTCAACGGGGTCCTGTGCTGCGAGCACTACGGCGGCGACGGGCTCTCGGTGAGCGCCCGCAACCGCGACTACCTGCGCACCCTTCTCCCCGCAGCGACCGGAGGCACGGCATGACGCTCATCGTTCCACGCGAGCCCGCGCGCTTCGCCGCGGCGGCGCTCGCCGGCTTCACCGAGCTCTACGGCGACCACGTACGTCCCGTCCACGGCGGCGTCGTGCGCCGCTCCGGCGTCACCGCAGGTCAGGTTGCCGTTGTAGTCGGCGGCGGGTCGGGCCACTACCCCGCCTTCGCCGGTGTTGTCGGCGACGGTCTCGCCGCTGCCGCCGCGTGCGGGAACGTCTTCGCCTCGCCGTCGGCAGGGCAGGTCGACCGGGTCTCCCGCGAGGCCGAGGCCGGTGGCGGCGTACTCCTGACCTTCGGCAACTACGCCGGCGACGTCCTCAACTTCGGCCAGGCGGCCGAGCGGCTGCGCCGCGACGGCATCGACGCCCGGATCGTCACCGTCACCGACGACGTGGCCAGCGGTCCTCCAGACCAGCCCGAGCTGCGCCGCGGCGTGGCGACAGCCTCGACAACGTCGAGGCCCTCGCTCTGCGCGCAAACGACCGGATACGCAGCCTCGGCGTCGCCTTCTCCGGCTGCACACTGCCGGGTGCCGACGAGCCGCTGTTCACGGTGCCGTCGATGACGATGTCGGTCGGACTGGGCATCCACGGCGAGGCCGGCATCTCCGAGGAACCGCTCCCCTGTGCTGAGGACCTCGCGGCACTCCTGGTCGACCGACTCCTCGCCGAGCGCCCGGCGGACGCCGACGAGCGGGTCGTCCCGCTGCTCAACGGGTTGGGTACGGTGAAGTACGAGGAGCTCTTCGGCCTCTACGCGGAGGTCGCTGCCCGCCTGCGTGCAGCGGGCCTCAACGTCCTCGAGCCGGAGTGCGGCGAGCTGGTGACCAGCCTCGACATGTCCGGCCTGTCCCTCACCCTGCTCTGGCCGGACGACGAGTTGCTCGAGCTGTGGCGGGCGCCCGCGAACGCCCCGGCGTACTCGCGCCGCACGGCAGACCTACGGCACGCCGCCTCGCTGCCCCCGTCGCGCTCGCACGCGTCGCGGCAGGTCGGGCAGGCGACGTCGGCGGTCCTGACCGCTCGCCGCCCCGGCCAGGAGGCCGAGTGCCGACAGGCGTACGTGCTGCTCCAGGCCGTACGTCGCGTGCTGGCCGCCCACGAGGAGGAACTCGGCCTGATCGACGCGATCGCCGGTGACGGCGACCATGGTCGCGGGATGGCTCGCGGGTCGGCCGGCGCCGCCGAGGTCGCGGGCGCGTCCCTCGAGGCGGGCGCCGGTCTCGGCGCGCTGCTTCGCGACGCCGGCGAGGCCTGGTCCGACAACGGCGGTGGCACCTCCGGCGCCCTGTCGGGCGCGGCCATCCAGGCCGCCGGCCAACGCCTGGACCAGGGCACCGAAGAGACCGCCGTCCTCGAGGCCGTGGAGGCTGCCCAGCAAGCCGTCGTGACCCTCGGCAACGCAGCCGTCGGCGACAAGACCATGGTCGACGCGCTGGTGCCGTTCGTGCGGACGCTGCGCACCTCCCTCGGCCGCGGGGCCAACCTCGCAACCGCCTGGGCGGAGGCCGCACAGGCCGCCGAGGCGGCCGCCGACGCCACCGCCTCGCTCCGCCCCCGTCTCGGCCGAGCCCGACCCCTCGCCGAGCGCAGCCTCGGTCACCCCGATGCCGGCGCGGTCTCCCTCGCCCTGGTGCTGCGCACCGTCGGCGAAGCCGCCACCAGCGACATCCCCCAAGCACTGAAGGAGATCTCTCGATGAACGACAGAGGTTTACGGCTCGTCATCGGCGGCGACGACGCCGGCTTTGCCTACAAGGAGTCTCTGCGGGCGCTCCTCGATTCGGACCCACGCGTGGTGAGCGTCGTCGACGTCGGGGTCACCGACGGCGCTGGCGCCGACTACCCGCACGTCGCCGTCCGGGCCGCGCAGCTGGTGGCGGCGGGCGATGCCGACCGAGCCCTGCTCATCTGCGGCACGGGTCTAGGCGTGGCGATCGCAGCCAACAAGGTGCCCGGCATCCGGGCCGTGACCGCGCACGACAGCTACTCGGTCGAGCGGTCGGTGCTCAGCAACAACGCCCAGGTGCTGTGCCTGGGGCAGCGCGTGGTCGGCGTCGAGCTGGCCAAGCGGCTGGTCTCGGAGTGGCTCGACTACCGCTTCGACTCGACCTCGGGGTCCGCTCCGAAGGTGGCCGCGATCAACGACTACGAGAAGGAACTGAGCCGATGACTGACACTCCCCTCCCACGTCTTGCGCTGACGCTCGGCGACCCGACCGGCATCGGACCGGAGATCGCCGCGAAGCTCCTCGCCGAGCCCGGCAACCTCGACCGGGCCGAGATCTACCTGCTCGCCGACGAGCAGGAGCTCAAGAGCGTCGCGGAGCAGGCCGGTGTGGCGGTGCCGGTTGGTCCCACCCCGGGCGCGGGCCGCGTCCACTGCATCGGAACCGCCTACTCCGGTCCGACTCCCGAGCCGCAGCGGGTCAGCCGTGAGGCCGGCGAGCGGGTGATGGCCGACCTGCGAGCCGCGGTCGCCCGCTACCTCGACGGCACGGTCGACGCCATCATGTTCGCGCCGCTCAACAAGTCCTCGCTGCACCTCGCCGGCATGCACGAGGAAGACGAGCTGCGCTGGTTCGCCACGGAGCTCGGTTATAGCGGCACCACCTCGGAGCTCAACTTCGTTCCCGGTCTGGTCACCTCGCGGGTTACCTCTCACATCTCGCTCGCCGAGGTGTCCGCCCGGATCAGCGCCAACTCGGTCCTGGAGGCGATCAAGCTGCTCAATGACGTACTCCTGGGCAGCGGCGTCGAGGTTCCTCGACTCGCCGTGTGTGCCCTGAACCCGCATGCCGGGGAGAACGGCGCCTTCGGCCGCGAGGAGATCGACCACATCGCGCCAGGTGCGGAGCTGGCCCGTGCGCAAGGCATCGACGCGACCGGGCCGTTCCCTTGCGACACGGTCTTCCTGCGTGCTCGCGACGGCGGGTTCGACGGCGTCGTGACGATGTACCACGACCAGGGCCAGATCGCGATGAAGCTACTCGGCTTCGAGCAGGGGGTCACCGTCCAGGGCGGCCTGCCGGTTCCGATCGTCACCCCGGCCCACGGCACCGCGTTCGAGATCGTCGGGAAGGGCATCGCCAGCATCGGCGCGATCTCACAGGCGTACGACCTCGCGGTCTCGCTCGGCGCCCGGACCCGCGCGAACCGGTGACAGTGACCCCCAGCCGGCTCGTCGCCGCCAGTACGAAGGCCTACCTGGGTGCGGCCAAGACGCGCTCCTGGCTGGCCGGAGTGCTGGCGGCGGCCGATCGGCCCGCGGTGATCGACGGGTCGGTCGAGGTCGCGGTGCTGCCTGCCGCCCCGCTGCTCACCGCGGCGCTCGACCTCTCCCGGGGCACCCCAGTCAACGTCGGTGCCCAGGACGTGAGTCGCTTCGCCGCCGGGGCCTTCACCGGCGAGGTGTCCGCCGACCTGCTCGCCGAGCTGGGCGTACGTTACGTCGAGATCGGCCACGCGGAGCGGGTCTGGCTTCTCGGCGAGACCCCGGCCGTGGTCCGGGAGAAGGTCGCTCAGGCGACCCGGGTCGGCCTGGTGCCGCTGGTGTGCGTTGGTGAACCCGACCACAGCGGTCCCCGGGACGCTGCTCGGGTCTGCGCCGCGCAACTGGAGGCGATGGGAGTCGGCGACCTGGAGACGGTGATCGCCTACGAGCCGGTGTGGGCGATCGGCGCCACCGAACCAGCGCCCGCGGCGTACGTCGTCGAAGTGGCCTCCCGGCTGCGGGAGCACATCCGGCCCGACACCCGCCTGCTGTACGGCGGCAGTGCTGGACCGGGGACTTTCACGGGTCTCGCCGGAGCCGTCGACGGCCTATTTCTCGGCCGTTTCGCACATGACCCCCAGCAGCTGCACGCCATCCTCGATGAGGTCGCCGTGTGACTACGCCTGACAGAATCTTTCCGTGAACGTTCTGATCGACGCCGACGAGCTCGCGACCGCGCTCGCGTCCGACCAGCCCCCGGTCCTCCTCGACGTACGCTGGCAGCTCGGCGGCCCGCCCGGACACGAGTCCTACCTCGAGGGCCACATCCCCGGCGCCGTCTACGTCGACCTCGACACCGAACTGGCGCGTCACGGCGAGCCCACCGACGGCCGCCACCCGTTGCCCGAGCTCGCGGACCTGCAGGCCGCCGCCCGCCGGTGGGGCATCTCCGAGGGTGACACCGTGGTCGCCTACGACGCCGTCGGCAACACCTCCGCCGCCCGCGCCTGGTGGCTGCTGCGCTGGGCGGGCGTCGCCGACGTACGCCTCCTCGACGGCGCCCTCGGCGCCTGGACCTCCGCCGGGCACCCGCTGGCCACCGACGACGTCGTGCCCGCGCCCGGCACGGTGACGCTCACCCCGGGCCACCTGCCGGTGCTGCCGTTCGAGCAGGTCGAGGCGTACGAGGGTCTTCTGCTCGACGCCCGCGCCGCCGAGCGCTACCGCGGCGAGGTCGAGCCCGTCGATCCGAAGGCCGGGCACATCCCCGGCGCGGTCTCCGCACCGACGGCCGACAACCTCGCCGCCGACGGCCGCTTCCGACCGGTCGAGGAGCTCCGGGCCCGATTCGCAGCGCTCGGGGTCGAGGCCGGCTCCCCAGTGACCGCCTACTGCGGCTCGGGCGTGACGGCCGCCCACGAGGTCGCCGCGCTGGCGATCGCCGGCTACGACGCCGCGCTCTACCCCGGCTCGTGGAGCCAGTGGAGCAACCACGACCTCCCGGTGGAGACCAGCTAGCTCGACAGCAATGGCCTTGACCTCAAGTCAACTTCATCTTTGACGATGGTGATCCACCACGAGAGATGGAGCTGGACCATGACGGAACACAACGACCGCCCCGCCGTGACCGTGATCGGGATGGGCAACATGGGTTCGGCGATCGCCCGGACGTACCTCGAACGCGGCTATCGGACCACGGTCTGGAACAGGACTGCTGACAAGGCCGAGGCGCTCGCGGACTCGGGAGCCGAAGTCGCGTCCACCGCGGCGAAGGCGGTCGCAGCCAGCCCGCTGACGATCCTCAGCCTGCTGGACAACACCGCGGTCGAGGACGTCCTGCAGTCGGTCGGGCAGACAGCCGCCGGCCACACCCTGGTCAGTCTGACCAGTGGCTCCCCCGCTCAGGCACGGGCCAACGAGAATTGGGCGGCCCAGCACGGCGCGGCGTACGTCGATGGAAAGGTCATGGGAGACCCGCCCGACGTCGGCACACCCAAGGTGTCGCTGGCCTTCAGCGGGGACCGCGACGCCTTCGAGACCGCCGAGCCGGAGCTGCGGGAGCTAGGCACGGTCCTCTACCACGGACCCGACGCCGGGTACGCGGCTGTGGAGTTCAACGCCCAGGTCGCAATGGGCTACGAGTTCCTGATCGGCTTCCTGCACACCCTCAACCTGGTCGAGAGGGAGGGCATGGACCTGGAGGCGTTCACCGAGCGGCTCGCCGGGTCGCTGAACGGCTACGCCGGCCTGCTGACGACGATGGCAGGCGCGATCAAGAGCGGGACGTACGGCCCCGACCTCGGCTCGCTCGACGTCCAGGCCGCACTCATGGACGACCTGATCGGGCACCGGGAGTCCGCCGGGGTCGAGGCCGTACGGATGCGGGAGGTGAAGTCGCTGATGGACCGCCGGATCGCTCAGGGCCACGGCGACCAGGGCTTCTCCAGCATGTATGAGCTGCTACGCCCCTGACGGCTGTGCCTCCTGCGTGGCGATCTCCGCCTCAGAGCGCAGTACGCAGAGCTGGTTGCCCTCGGGATCGGCGAAGATCACCCAGCCGGTCCCGGGGCCGTACTTCCCGCGGTGGTCGGCGATCTGGGTCGCGCCGAGCTCGAGGAGCCGCTCGACCTCCTCGTCGCGAGTGCCGGTGCGCGGGCGCAGGTCGAGATGGATCCGTTTCGCGGGCAACTCCTCGTCGGGCACCTCGATGAACAGCAGCCGGTGACCCGTCTCCGGGTCGAGGATCATGCACTCCTCGTGACCGGGGAGGTTCGGATCACCCTCCACATCGACATAGCCGAGGAGAGCCTTCCACCACTCCGAGAGCGCGTACGCGTCGTGGCAGTCGATGGTGGTGTGCGAGACGAAGAGGGTCATGCCCACATCGAAACCTACGCGCGCACCCGAGTCCACCGGGTTATGGGCCTCAGGCGGGCTCGGCGACCTTCTCGTCGATGAACTGCGGGAGCAGGTCGATGGCGATGGGCGCCGCGGCGTCGATCTTCTCCTGCGGCACGTCGCAGATCCGCAGGCAGGTGGCGGCGATCGCCCAAGCCTCACGGCACGGGATCCTCCGGTCCGGGTCCTCGGTGCGCATGTTGATCACGCCCTCGACCTGCTGGATGAGCAGGTCACCCAGCTGCTTGCGGCTGACCGTCGAGCGCACCGTCTTGGAGGCGACCTCGCCGGCCAGGTGTGCGTAGTGTCCAGCCAGCTCCGCGTGCTCGTTGCGGAACTCGTCGTAGACCTCGCACTTGGCCACGTCGGGGAGCTGGTAGAGCATGCCGACGTTGTGTGGCACGTCGGCGAGGGTGCGTACGTCGACAAGGACCAGCAGGTAGAGCGCGGTCTCATAGTCGAGCGGCGGCACCTGGTCGAGGATCTTCTCGACCTTGTCCGTGGTCGGGCGGACCGACCGGCGGAGCAGCTCGCCGAGGATCTCGTCCTTCCCCGCGAAGTGGTAGTAGAGGGACGCCTGGCGGATGCCGACCATGTCGGCAATCTCGCGGGTAGACGTCGCCGCGAAACCCTGGGAGA
>JALZDD010001022.1 GCA_030862715.1 Actinomycetota bacterium
GTGGAGTTGATCGAGGTGCTGGTCGGACGGATCGGCAAGCCGCATGGCATCCGGGGGTTCGTGACCGTCGAGGTGCGCACCGACGAGCCCGACCGGCGGTTCGCCGAGGGCACGGTGCTGCGGGCGCAGCCGCCGAAGGGATCGGCGTACGCCGCCAAGCAGCTGACCGTGGAGGGCGCCCGTTGGCATGGGCAGGTGCTCCAGGTCGCCTTCGAGGAGATCGCCGACCGCAACGAGGCCGAGGCCGCTCGCGGCACGCTGCTCTTCGCCGACGTCCCGGCCGAGGAGACTCCCGAGGACCCCGATGAGTACTACGACCATCAGCTCGTCGGCCTGACCGCCTTCGACGAGGAGGGCCGCGAGCTGGGCACGGTGAAGGCGCTGGTCCATGGGGGAGCCCAGGACCTGCTGACGATCCGTACTCCTGACCGGCGCGATGCGCTGGTGCCGTTCGTGAAGGCGCTGGTGCCGGTCGTCGACCTCGCCGAGAGGAAGGTCGTCATCGCCGACCGCCCCGGCCTGGTCACGCCCTTCGCCGAGGACGAGGACGACGCCCGGTGAGGCTCGACTACCTCACCATCTTCCCCGACTATCTCGCGCCGCTCCGGCTGAGCCTGCCGGGCAAGGCGATCGAGTCGGGGCTGCTGGAGATGCACGTCCACGACGTACGCGACTGGACCCACGACCGTCACCGCACCGTCGACGACACCCCTTATGGCGGTGGCGCCGGGATGGTGATGAAGCCGGAGCCGTTCGGTGAGGCCTTCGACGAGCTGGCGATCGACGGCGCGACGGTGATCGTGACGACCCCGAGCGGCGAGCCGTTCACCCAGGCCCTGGCTCGTGACCTGGCGACCCGGGAAAGGCTGGTCTTTCTGCTCGGTCGCTACGAGGGCATCGACCAGCGCGTGCTCGACCACGCCGCCACCCGTGCGGAGGTCCGAGAGATCTCCCTGGGCGACTACGTGATCAACGGGGGAGAGGTCGCCGCGATGGCGATCACGGAGGCTGTCGTACGCCTGCTTCCCGGGTTCATGGGCAACGCCGAGTCGCTCGTCGAGGAGTCGCACGAGGACGGCCTGCTGGAGTACCCGGTCTACACCAAGCCCGCCTCCTGGCGCGACCTCGAGGTCCCGAAGGTGCTGCTCAGCGGCGACCACAAGCGCATCGCACAGTGGCGTCACGACCAGGCGGTGGCCCGGACCTCCGTACGCCGCCCCGACCTGCTCCACGCCTCCCAGGCCGCCACGGAGTGGGAGATCGTGCCCGCCGTACGCGCCGATGTCCCCGAGCTGCACACGCTGCAGCTCGCCTGCTGGGTGCAGGAGATGCACGACAACCCCGGTGTCGCGATCCCGCCGCTGCACGAGTCGCTGGAGGACACGGCGCGCGCGCTGGAGACGCATGACGTCTACGTGGTCCGCTCCGCCGGGCGGCTGGTCGGCTCGGTCCGCGCCCGGCTCGAGGGCGACGTCTGGGAGATCGGCCGGCTGATGACCGCCCCAGGCATGCAGGGGCGAGGTCTCGGGCGTCAGCTGCTCGACCACATCCAGGCCGTGGCCCCGGCGACCGCGACGACCTACTCGCTCTTCACCGGAGCCAAGAGCGAGCGGAACCAGAAGATCTACAAGAAGGCCGGTTTCCGGCTTCGTCGCGATCTCGACGCGCCGCCGGGAGCTGTGATCCTCACCAAACCCAGGCGAGCAAGTAGATAACAAGTCACATACATCAGTGGCCTGTTACGTGTCTGTAACATAAAGAGTTTGTTACCGAAACGAGGGCTCGACAGGATCCGGCGAAACGTGTGCTCGGCTCACGCGATCCGAACCCCGACCCTATGAGGTACGAATGACTACCGATCTTGCATGGCAGCTGCTGTGTACGGCGCTCGTGCTCTTCATGACTCCAGGTCTTGCCTTCTTCTACGGCGGCCTCGTGAAGTCGAAGAGTGTCGTGTCGATGATGATGTTGAGCTTCGGCTCCCTCGGCCTGATCACCCTGCTGTGGGTGCTCTACGGCTTCAGCGGCATCGGAACCATCTCCGAGTCCGGCATCACGAACTTCTTCGGCAACCCGTTCCAGGACTTCGGTCTGACCAGCGCCTTCAGCGACCTGGTCACCGAGTTCGACGACGGTACGCCGGTCGAGGAGTCGACCAACTTCTTCGGCGGCCTCGCCTTCGGCGGCTCGTTCGCCATCATCACCGTGGCGCTGATCTCGGGTTCGATCGCCGACCGGGCGAAGTTCTGGCCCTGGCTGCTCTTCGCGGGCATCTGGGCCACCGTCGTCTACTTCCCGGGCCAGGCCTGGGTGTGGGCCCTCAACGCCGACGGCGACTACATCGGCTGGATCGGCAAGTGGGGCGCGCTCGACTGGGCCGGTGGCACGATCGTCCACCAGGCCGCCGGTGCGGCCGCGCTCGCGCTGGCGCTCGTCCTCGGTCAGCGCAAGGTCGGCTTCTCCAAGGAGGAGACGGCTGCTCACAACGTACCGCTGGTCCTGATCGGCACCGCGATCCTCTGGTTCGGCTGGTTCGGCTTCAACACCGGCGTCCCGGGCACCACCCAGGGCCAGACCACGCTGATCTTCCTCAACACCCTGATCGCCCCCGCCGCGGGTCTGATCGGCTGGATCATCGTGGAGAAGTTCAAGGACGGTAAGTCCACCGCCGTCGGCGCCGCCTCCGGTGTCGTCGCCGGTCTGGTCGCGATCACCCCGGCCTGTGCTCACATCGCGCCGGTCTGGGCGATCCTCCTCGGCCTCCTCGTCGGCGTTGTGTGCTGCCTCGCCGTCGAGCTGAAGTGGAAGCTCGGCTTCGACGACACCCTCGACGTCGTCGGCATCCACCTGGTCGCCGGCTTCATCGGCTGCATCTACCTCGGCTTCTTCGCCCAGGTCGGCGGCACCGGCCTCTTCTTCGGTGGCGGCTTCGACCAGCTGATCAAGCAGCTCGGCTCCTCGCTCGCCGTGATCGCCTTCGCGTTCATCGTCGCCTACGTGGTCGGCATGGCGATCGAGAAGACGATCGGCTTCCGCGCCAAGGAGGAGGACGAGGTCGCCGGTATCGACCTCGCCATCCACGAGCCCGGTTACCAAGAGGTCGGCTGACCTCTTCAGGTTCGACGAGGCCCGTCCCGGTTCGCCGGGGCGGGCCTCGCGGCGTACGGCGGTTCCTTCGTCAAGGTATGCAGGCGAAGGTGCACATCCCGGGTGGAACTCCGCGCGGGATGTGCACCTTCGGCTGCATACCGTGCTGGAGGAGCAGGCCCTCAGCGCGGGCCGTACGGAAGCTGCCTGGCCTGGTGCTGGATGCGGGCGCTGAGGTCCTCGACCTCGGCCAG
>JALZDD010000008.1 GCA_030862715.1 Actinomycetota bacterium
CGAGATCTTCTACACGATCTTCCCGATCGTGATGGTCGTCGTCTTCTTCTCCCAGACCGTGCGGGTGCAGAACCTCGTCCTCGAGGAGGAGGCCGAGCCCGAGAACACGGTGTGGGTGGTCGGCCAGAAGTGGCAGTGGACCTTCAACTACCCCGAGGCGGTCGACGGCGAGAACGTCTACGAGGTCGGCACGGGCAACGACCTCCCGACCCTGGTCATCCCGGTCGGCGAGACCACGAGGTTCGAGCTGCGAACCCCCGACGTGATCCACGACTTCGGGGTGCCGGGCTTCCTGATGAAGATGGACGTCGTGCCGGGGCTGGAGAACGGCTTCGAGGTGACGCCCACCACGACCGGCGACTACAAGGGCAAGTGCTACGAGCTCTGCGGCACCTACCACTCGCGCATGCTCTTCAACCTCGAGATCGTCGAACGTGAGGAGTACGAGGCCTACCTGGAGGACCTGGCCGCGGCCGGGAACACCTCCGAGGAGCCGATCCTGGGTGGCACCTACGCCTGCACCCAGGTCGGCCGAGAAGACGAGTCCGTGGAGGATTGCCAGTGACCGCCACCGCAGCACGCTCGGCCGAGCTCATCGAGACCCGCAAGCCGCTGGGCCAGCAGCTCGTCCGGATCCTCACCACGACCGACCACAAGCTGATCGGCAAGCTCTACCTCGGTACGTCGTTCGCCTGGTTCCTGATCGGCGGCCTGATGGCCATGCTGATCCGCTCCGAGCTGGCGTTCCCGGGCAGCCAGGTGGTCAACGAGGAGCTCTACAACCAGCTGTTCACGATGCACGGCACGATCATGCTGCTGCTCTTCGCGACGCCGCTGTTCTTCGGCTTCTCCAACGTGATCATGCCGCTGCAGATCGGCGCGCCCGACGTCGCCTTCCCGCGGCTCAACATGTTCAGCTACTGGCTCTACCTCTTCGGCAGCCTGATCGCGGCCAGCGGCTTCCTCACCCCGACCGGCGCGGCCGACTTCGGCTGGTTCGCCTACACGCCGCTGTCCAGCGCGCAGTACTCGCCGGGCGTCGGTGGCGACCTGTGGATCATGGGTCTCTACATGGCCGGTCTGGGCACGATCCTCGGCTCGGTCAACTTCATCACCACGATCATCTGCATGCGGGCGCCGGGCATGACCATGTTCCGGATGCCGATCTTCACCTGGAACACCCTGGTCACCGCGCTCCTCGCGCTGATCGCGTTCCCGATCCTCGCGGCCGCGCTGCTGATGCTCGAGTCCGACCGCCAGTTCGGCTCCCACGTCTTCGACGCCGCCCATGGTGGCCCGATCCTGTGGCAGCACCTGTTCTGGTTCTTCGGTCACCCCGAGGTCTACATCATCGCGCTGCCGTTCTTCGGCATCATCTCCGAGATCCTCCCGGTCTTCAGCCGCAAGCCGATCTTCGGCTACGTCGGCCTGGTCGCCGCGACCCTCGGCATCGCGATCCTCTCGGTTGCGGTGTGGGCGCACCACATGTTCGTCACCGGCGCGGTCAACCTGCCGTTCTTCTCCGGCATGACCTTCCTGATCGCGGTGCCGACAGGCGTGAAGTTCTTCAACTGGATCGGCACGATGTGGGGCGGATCGGTCAGCTTCGACACCCCGATGCTCTGGTCGATCGGCTTCCTGACGACCTTCCTCTTCGGTGGTCTGACCGGCATCATCCTGGCGAGCCCGCCGCTCGACTTCCAGGTCTCCGACTCCTACTTCGTGGTCGCGCACTTCCACTACGTGGTCTTCGGAACCGTCGTGTTCGCGATGTTCGCCGGCTTCTACTTCTGGTGGCCGAAGATGACCGGCCGGATGCTCGACGAGCGCCTCGGCAAGGTCCACTTCTGGCTCCTGTTCGTCGGCTTCCACGCGACCTTCCTGGTCCAGCACTGGCTCGGTGTCGAGGGCATGCAGCGACGCATCGCCGACTACCTGCCCAGCGACGGGTTCACCTTCCTGAACCAGTTCTCGACGGTGGGTGCCTTCCTGCTGAGCCTGTCGATGCTGCCCTTCTTCTACAACCTCTACATCTCCCGCAACGCCCCCAAGGTCGAGGTGGATGACCCCTGGGGTTGGGGTCGCTCGCTGGAGTGGGCCACCGCCTGCCCGGCGCCGCGCCACAACTTCGTCTCCATCCCGAAGATCCGCTCGGAGTCCCCGGCCTTCGACCTCCACCACCCGGAGATCGCCGCGCTGGAGCACGATGAGGACGATCTCGCCTCCACCAGCTCCAACAAGGAAGGCTGACCCCGATGAAGTCTGAAGCCTGGATCTTCGTGGTCTGCACCGCCTTCATGGTGCTGGTCACGCCGGCCTACTGGTTGGTCACCGCGGCCTCCGCGGAGGGCGGCGACTGGACCGGCACCTCGGCGCTGGTGATGTGCACGCTGCTGTTCGCGATGATCACCGTCTACCTCGGCTTCCACGCCATCAAGATGGACCCGCGTCCCGAGGACCGTGAGGACGGCGAGATCGCCGAGGGCGCCGGGGAGTACGGCTTCTTCCCGCCATTCTCCTGGTGGCCGCTGTGGGCCGGGCTCACCTTCGGTCTGGTGGTCCTCGCCGTCGCGATGGCCGCCTGGTGGCTCCTCATCATCGCCGCCGTGCTCGGTCTGCTGGCTCTCGCCGGCTGGAACTTCGAGTACTACCGAGGCGAGTTCAAGCACTGAGCTCGAACCGACACAGCAGGGCCTGGTCCGCAAGGATCGGGCCCTGCTGCGCTGGTTGGGCATGCCCGGTAGGGTTATGGCGCTTCCGTCCGTGATCAGGGTGGACGCCTAAATCTTGACGTCTGGAGCAGCGCAACCGTGTCAACGCAGTCACCGTCTCACCGCAACCGCTCGTCCGCACGCCGCCGGGTGCTCCTGACCGCCTCCGCGGCCGTCGTCGCGCTCATCCTCAGCGCCTGCGGAGGATCCGACGGGGGCTCGAA
>JALZDD010000024.1 GCA_030862715.1 Actinomycetota bacterium
GCGGTGACCAACCTGCAGTATCTCGACCAGCGCATCCGCAAGGAGTCCTACGAGGTCGAGCTGATGGAGCAGGCCGGGCTGCTGAGCAGATGATCCTCCTTCAACAGACTCCTCCTCTGACGCCGACGCCCGAGGAGGGTCGCTCCTGGCTTCGGCGCGAGCTGGCCGGGCCGGAGTACCACGACCTCGACCTCATCGAACGGATCCTGCGCTGGATCGAGCGCACCCTGTCCGACGGCCTCCCGTCGGCGGGCGAGGTGCCCTGGGCGCAGACCGTCGCGGCGATGGTCGTCTTCGCGGCGCTCCTGGTCGGGGTCGGCCTGCTGGTCTCGCGGGCCCGGCGCAGTCCCCGGGTCGCCCGCGACCGCAACGGCGACGTCCTCACCGACGAGTCGCTCTCCGCGGCCGCGCTCCGGGCGCGGGCCGAGGCTGCGTACGCCTCGGGGGATCACGGCGCCGCGGTGATCGACGGATTCCGGGCGCTGGCCAGACGGCAGGTCGAGCGCGGCCGGCTCGCGGATGATCCCGGATTGACCGCCGCCGAGGTCGCGGCGAGCCTGGAACGGGAGATGTCGCTCGAGGGCCGGGCCGGGCAGGCCGCAGAGCTGTTCAACGAGGTGCTCTACGGCGACCACCCCGCCACGCGTGAGCAGGCCGAGGGCGTACTCGCTCTCGAGCAGGAGCTGGCGGTGGCGCGATGAGTACGCAGGCCCCGACAAGCCCGACAGACTCGACCGGACGACAGAGCTGGTTCCGACGCAACCGGCCGCTCCTCATCGTCGCGCTGGCGTTCGTGACCGCGGTCGTCCTGGCGTACATCGCGACGCCGAAGGGCGGGGAATCCTATGCCGCCTACGACCCCGAGAGCCCCGATCCCGACGGCACCCGGGCGCTGGTCCAGGTGCTCGAGGAGCACGGGGTAGAGGTCGAGATCGTCCGCTCGTCGAAGCGCCTGGAGAGCACCGAGATCGGGCAGGACACGACTGTCTTCGTGACCGGCACCGACGCGCTCGGCGAGGACACCGCCTCCCGGCTGCGGGACCGCACCGACGACGCCGCCGACCTGATCCTGGCCGAGCCCGCGCCCTACGTGTCGGCGATGCTCGGCATCCCCTACGCGGTCGCCCAGACGCCGGAGAAGGTCGAGGCGGGCTGCGACGACCGGCGCTGGGAAGGGCTCAGCATCCAGGCCGATGCGGTCACTGCGTACGACGCCGGCTCCTGCTTCCCTCACGAGGGCGGCGCGGTGCTGGCGCCTGCGGAGGGCCTCACCGTCTGGGGTGCGCCGCAGGTGCTGACCAACGATCAGATCCTGCGGGCGGACAACGCGGCGGTGGCCCTGCGGCTGCTCGGCGAGAACGACCGCCTGGTCTGGTACGTCCCCTCCCTCGACGACCTCGCCCCCGACGAGGCCCACTCCCCCAGCTCGTTGCTGCCGCGCTGGATCGACCCGGCCCTGTGGCTCCTGCTGCTGGCGGTCGTCGCCTTCGCCATCGCCCGCGGACGGCGGCTGGGTCCGCTGGCGGTCGAGCCGCTGCCGGTCCATGTCCGCGCCGGGGAGACGACGCGCAGCCTGGGCCGGCTCTACCGCCGATCCGGCGACCGCAGCCATGCCGCGACGACGCTGCAGCAGGCCGCCCGCACCCGCCTCGCCCAGCGACTGCGGCTGGGGCGCGACGCCACCCCGGAGGCCATCGTACGCGCCGTCGTCCAGCGCACCGGACGAGCCGATCTCGAGGTTTCCGCGCTGCTCACCGATGCCCCGATCGAGAACGACCAAGACCTGATCACGCTGGCCAACGCGCTGGCGGCCCTTGAGGAAGAGGTACGACACCCATGACCCAATCCGAGACCATCGCCAACGTGTCGCCCGACGGCGCGCGGGAGCGCCTCACCGCGGTCCGGGCCGAGGTCGCCAAGGCGGTCGTCGGGCAGGACGCCGCGGTCTCCGGGCTGCTGGTCGCGCTGGTGTGCGGCGGCCACGTGCTCATGGAGGGCGTACCCGGCACCGCCAAGACCCTGCTGGTCCGGTCGCTGTCGGCGGCTCTCTCGGTGGAGACCCGCCGGGTGCAGTTCACCCCCGACCTGATGCCTGGTGACATCACCGGGTCGATGGTGGTCGAGTCCTCCCACGGCGAGCTCACCTTCCGGGAGGGACCGGTCTTCACCAACCTGCTCCTCGCCGACGAGATCAACCGCACCCCACCAAAGACACAGTCGGCGCTGCTCGAGGCGATGGAGGAGGGCCAGGTCTCGGTCGACGGGGTCACCCGCCCGCTGCCACGCCCGTTCCTGGTGGCCGCGACCCAGAACCCGATCGAGTACGAAGGCGTCTACCCGCTCCCCGAGGCCCAGCTGGACCGGTTCCTGCTGAAGGTCGTCCTCCCGGTGCCCCGGCGTTCCGACGAGGTGCAGATCCTCAATCGGCACGCCTCCGGCTTCGACCCGCGCGACGTCGCCGGTGCCGGGGTCACCGCGGTCGCCTCGGGCGCCGACATCGAGGCCGCCCGGCAGCACGTCTCGACGGTCCAGGTCTCCCCCGAGGTCACCGGCTACATCGTCGACATCGCCCGCGCGACGCGCGAGTCCCCGTCGCTGTCGGCCGGTGTGTCCCCGCGAGGCGCCACCGCGCTCCTCCGCTCCGCGCGCGCCTGGGCCTGGCTCGCGGGCCGTGACTTCGTGACCCCCGACGACGTGAAGTCGCTCGCCCATGCCACCCTCGCCCACCGCCTGGCCCTGCGTCCCGAGGCCGAGCTCGAGGGCGTCCAGGTCTCCCAGGTCCTCTCCTCCGCCATCGGCGCCGTCCCCGTCCCCCGATGACCACCCCCAGCCGAGACGTCACTTCTGCAGGCCGAGACGTCAGTTCTGCAGATCGAGACGTCAGCGATCATGTCGGTTCGAGGTCATGCTGATGGCGATCACCTGGCGCGTCACGCTGCTGATGCTGGCCGGCATCGTTCCGGTGGTGCTACGCCCGTCCGCGAGCACGGCGGCGGTGTGGATCCTGCTCGTGGTGGTGCTGACGCTCGTCGACGTACTTCTGGCGCCCAAGCCGGCGACCCTGGAGATCAGCAGGATCCCCCTCGGCGGGATCAGGCTGGGCGAGTCGACGACGTCGGAGCTGACAGTCCGCTCCCCCGCTCGCAGCTTCCGGGCGCTCGTGCGTGATGCCTGGCAGCCCACCGCCGGCGCCGGTCACAATCGGCATCGGATCCGGCTCGGCCGCGGCGACAGCACCCGGCTGCGTACGCCGCTGCAGCCGCGGCGCCGCGGAGATCTGCGCGCGTTGGGCGTGACGGTGAGGGCGTACGGGCCCTTGGGTCTGGGCGCCCGGCAGCGCACGATCCCGGTGGAGGGCTCGGTGCGGGTGCTGCCCACCTTCGAGTCGCGCAAGCACCTGCCGTCGCGGCTTCAGCGTCTGCGCGAGCTCGACGGCCGGGCCGCCGTGCGGGTGCGCGGACAGGGCACGGAGTTCGACTCGCTGCGGGAGTACGTCCGCGGTGACGACGTACGCTCCATCGACTGGCGCACCACCGCCCGCTCCCGCACCGTCGTGGTCCGGACCTGGCAGCCCGAGCGGGACCGTCGCGTGGTGCTGGTGCTCGACACCTCCCGCACCTCGGCCGGCCGGATCGAGGGCGCCGGCGGCGGAGTGCCACGGCTCGACTCGGCGATGGACGCCGGGCTCCTGCTCGCCGCCATCGCCTCCCGGGCAGGTGACCGGATCGACTTCATCGCCGGCGACCTGCGCGTACGCTCCCGGGTCCGGCTCGCCGGCCAGCGCGACGTCACCCAGCGGCTGCAGGAGACGATGGCCGATCTCGAGCCGGTCATCGCCGAGGCCGACTGGTCCAACCTCGCCGGCGCGGTCGCAGGCCTCGGCCGCCACCGCGCGTTGGTCGTCCTGCTCACTCCCCTCGACCCGCACGCGATCGAGGAGTCGCTCCTCCCCGTCCTGCCAGTCCTGACCCAGCACCACCGCGTCGTCATCGCGTCCGTCCGCGACCCCGAGCTCGAGGCCACCGCCACCTCCCGCGACACCCTCGAGGACGTCTA
>JALZDD010000028.1 GCA_030862715.1 Actinomycetota bacterium
GCCCCGGTGTCAACCAGCGACACCGGGGCTCCCACGTCAGGGATCGTCAGCCGATCGGGATCGTCACCTCGGCGACGTTGCCGACCGCGGCGTGGACCTTCTTGTCGACGGGCTCGGCCTTCGGCGCGAGCGTACGCAGCGTCCACTCGCCGTCGCCGGCGAAGAACCGGAAGTGGCCGGTGGCCGAGGTGGGCACCTCGGCGGTGAACTCGCCGGTGCGGTCGAGCAGCCGGACGTACGCACCGTGGACCGGCTCGCCGTCACGGGTCACCTGACCCTGGATGACTGCTTCCTTGGCGACATCGACGCCGGCGAGCGAGAGCCCGCCCTCAGTTGCTCCGCACATGCTCAGGCCTCCCCGGGCTCGTCGCCGGTGACGACCGGGACGCCGACGAGAGAGCCGTACTCGGTCCACGAGCCGTCGTAGTTCTTCACGTTCTCCTGGCCGAGGAGCTCCTTGAGCACGAACCAGGTGTGCGAGGAGCGCTCGCCGATGCGGCAGTAGGCGATGGTGTCCTTGCTCCAGTCGACGCCGGCCTCGGAGTAGATCTCCTTGAGCTCCTCGTCAGAGCGGAAGGTGCCGTCGTCGTTGGCCGCCTTGGACCACGGGACGTTGGCCGCGGTCGGGATGTGACCGGCGCGCTGGGCCTGCTCCTGCGGGAGGTGGGCCGGGGCGAGGAGGCGGCCGGCGAACTCGTCGGGCGACCGCACGTCGACCAGGTTCTTCACGCCGATGGCCTCGACGGTCTCGTCGCGGAAGGCGCGGATCGAGAGGTCCTGGTCCTTGGCGGTGTAGCTGGCCGCCTCGCGGGAGACGGTCTCGTCGGTCAGCTCGCGGGAGTCGAGCTCCCACTTCTTGCGGCCGCCGTCGAGGAGCTTGACGTCCTGGTGGCCGTAGAGCTTGAAGTACCAGAAGGCGTACGCGGCGAACCAGTTGTTGTTGCCGCCATAGAGCACCACGGTGTCGTCGTTGGAGACGCCACGCTCGGAGAGCAGTGCGGAGAACTGGTCCTTGTTGACGAAGTCGCGGCGCACCTGGTCCTGCAGGTCGGTGGTCCAGTCGAGCTTGATCGCGCCCTTGATGTGGCCCTTGTCGTAGGCAGTCGTGTCTTCGTCGACCTCGATCAGCACCACCTTCGGGTCATCGAGGTGCTCCTCCACCCACTGGGCGGAGACGAGGGAGTTCTCGCGGGTCATCTAGGTACCTTTCGTTGGTGGTTCTTGCGTTCAGGGGGTCAGGCCGAGGGGATGAGACCCACTCGCCTGATCAGCAGATAGAGCTCGCAGCCGAGGCAGAACTTGAAGGCGGCGTTGAGCACGGCCGCGATGAGTGCGAAGCCGAGCGCGATCTGCGCCACGAGCGTGGCGCCGAGGAGGAAGGCCACGAGCGCGACCAGCACGAAGGCGAGGCCGACGCCCTGGGCGAACCGGGGCGGTGCCGGGTCCTCGAGCTCGTCCGGAGCCCCGAGCCGGGGACGTACGAACTTCTTGAAGAGCCAGGAGTGCGGGGTTCGCTGAACGCCGAGACCAGCCCCGATCGCGAAGAGGACGACCTGGATGGCCGTCACCGCCAGAGCCCATGGCTGCGGAAGCAGCAGAGCCAGGATGAGTACGACAACGGTCAGCGCCGCAGCGAACTGCGGGCCACGAGGGTCGATTCCGGTCTGTGTCGCCGTCTGGCCTGAGGTCTCGGACATAGGTGTGCTCCTGCGAGAGTGGAGGGGAGGTCGTCAGGACGAGCCTGACAGGCGAAAGCGATCCCCAGGGTCGACTCGGTCGACAATCTCAGGGAATCAGCGGCAGGAACGACACAGCGCCGAGCGCACGCGGCAGTGATCCACTGCGCGGCGCTTGGTCAGCATGGTCGAGAACATGCGATGACAGTAGCGCGATGCTCGACGGCCACGAAACGAGTGTCTCGTCATATGGACGAGCGTGTCAGGATTCGAGATTGACGGCAGGAATCGCACTCAGAACCTGCTCCTTGCGAGGAGCACCGGAGGCGCGTGCGATCTCGTTCCCGGAGCCGTCGATCACCAAGGTCGTCGGCGTGCGCATGATGTCGAGGCGGCGCACCAGGTCGAGGTGGTGCTCGGCGTCGATCTCGATGTGCACCACGCCCGGGACGATCTCGGCCACCTCGCCCAGGATCCGCCGGGTCGCCCGGCAGGGCGCGCAGAACGCACTGGAGAACTGCACGAGGGTCGCGCGCGCACCGAGCTCGGTCTCGCCCAGCGCATCGGTGACCGCGTCCCAGGCGTGCGGCTCGGGTGCGTGGTCCTCGTGCGTCACATGGAGCTCCTTCGTGCCTCGGAAGCGGCCGTCGCTGAGCATCCGGAACAGGCCGAAGGCGACGGCGGCGGCTATCGCGATGACGGCGATCCAGGCTCCGGTGCTCATAGAACTATTGAACCGGTAATCCGCCCGACTCATTCCCTCCCGGCGCGCCGCAGCCTCTCGTTGGCCGCCTCCAGGCGGCGTACGTCCTCCTCCAGGGCCAGCACGCGGGCGATGCCAGCGAGGTTGAGGCCGTCGGCGAGAAGATCACGGATGCGGACGAGACGCTCGACGTCGGCGCGCGAGTAGAGCCGGGTGCCACCCGAGGTCCGCGCAGGGTCGACCAGCCCCCGCCGTTCGTAGACGCGGAGGTTCTGGATCTGCATGTCGGCCATCTCTGCCGCCACCGAGATGGCGTAGACAGCCCTGGTTCGCTCCGTCACACGATCAATTCTGACACGAGGACTTGAAATCATCTAGCGATTGAGATATATGAAAGGTGTATCCGCTGATATAGATCCCGTGAGGAGGGAAATCATGCTGATCCGAAGCACCGATCCGTTCCGCGAGTTCGATCGCATCACCCAGCAGCTCCTGGGCGGCGGCACCACCAACCGGCCGGCCGTGATGCCCATGGATGCCTGGCGCGAGGGCGACCGGTTCGTCATCGAGTTCGACCTTCCCGGCGTCAGCCCGGACACGATCGACCTGGATGTCGAGCGCAACGTACTCACCGTCAAGGCCGAGCGGGTCGCGAAGAACGGCGACTGGCAGATGCTCGCCAACGAGCGCGTACGCGGCAGCTTCAGCCGTCAGCTCGTGCTCGGCGACAACCTCGACCTCGAC
>JALZDD010000044.1 GCA_030862715.1 Actinomycetota bacterium
CGATGAAGTAGCCGATCCCGCCCAGCGTCGGTCCGGTCACCACGGCGTTCTTGCCGGTCAGGTCAGGAATGTCGGAGGTCGTCCACGGCATGCGGCCACACTAGGCGGCCGGTCAACACAATGGCTGGATTTGAATGTCGGCCCGCCCGATCAGCCCAGTCCACCGAGCGCGAGCCCGCCCGCGATCGCGAGCATCATGCACCCGATGAGACTGTCGAGCACCTGCCAGGCACGCCGGCTGGCGAGCAGCGGTGCGAGCAGTCGGGCGCCGTAGCCGAGACCGGCGAACCAGATGATGCTGGCCACGCATCCGCCGATGGCGAATCCCCATCGAGCCGAGCCGTAGGTCGCCGCGATCGATCCGTGGAGCACAAGTGTGTCGATGTAAACATGCGGGTTGAGCCAGGTGAAGGCAGCGGCCTTGGCGATCACGCGGGGGAGCGTCTCGCGGGGCGCGTCCGCAGCGTCCATCCCCGAGGGCCGCAGCGCCCGCCGGAACGACCCGATGCCGTACCAACCGAGGAACACGACCCCGAACCAGCGAAGCACCTCCACTGCCCACCCGGCGCTCTCGACGACCGCGCCCATGCCGGCGACCCCGGCGCAGATGAGAAGAAGGTCCGAGACCGCGCACACTGCCACCACGGCGAGCACGTGCGAACGCAGGATGCCCTGCCGCAGTACGTACGCATTCTGGGACCCGATGGCGATGATGAGGCTGAGTCCGGTGAGGAGTCCGGCGAGGCTGGCGGTGATCACTCCAGCGACGCTAAGCCGCCGCGCGCCTACAGGCCAGCGAAAGAATCTTACCGAAGATAAGCGACACTTAAGCCATGACCGCCCTGGACCCGACCCAGCTCGAGACCCTCGTCGTGATCGCCGAAGAAGGCACCTTCGACGCCGCGGCGAGACGCCTCCACATCACCCCGAGCGCCGTCAGCCAGCGGATCCGGGCGCTCGAGCGCGCGGCCGGGCAGGTGCTGGTGCGGCGTACGACTCCCTGCACTCCCACCGAAGCTGGTGAACCCCTGATCAGGCACGGCCGCCAGCTTCGCCTGCTGCTCGACGAGGCCGCCGCGACCTTGAACTCGAGCGACAGCAGCGACGACACCGTCGTCGACCTCTCGGTCGTGGTCAACGCGGACACCCTCGCGACCTGGTTCCGTCCGGTCCTCGACGAGGTGGCGACCTGGGACCGGACGGCGCTGCGGATCACCGTGGAGGACCAGGGCTACTCCGCCGACGCGCTGCGCCGCGGCGAGGTCCTCGCCGCGGTCACCAGCGAGCCGAAGCCGGTCCAGGGCTGCACGGTCGAGCCGCTCGGCCGGCTCCGCTACACCCCCGGCGCGAGCCCGGCGCTCATCGAGCGCCACCGCAAGGGACGAGGCATCGACTGGGGTGCGATCCCGATGATCGTCTACAACGAGAAGGACCATCTCCAGGACGAGGTGCTGGCCGCGCACGGCGCGACCCGGCCACCGGTCGTCCACCGGGTCCCGAGCAGCCACGACTTCCACGAGGCGATCAGGCGCGGCCTAGGCTGGGGGATGCTCCTCGACGCCCAGGCCGAGGCCGACCTCGCGTCAGGTGCGACGGTCCCGCTGCCCGGCGCGAAGCCGATCGACATCCAGCTCTTCTGGCAGCGCTGGCGCCTCGACTCGATCGCCCTCGACGACCTGAGCGAGGCCGTACGCCGCGCCGCCAGGTCGCAGCTGCGCCGGGCGCGTCAGCCCCGGCCGCCCGGATAGCCGCCCTGCGAAGGGCCCTGGCCGGGAGGGTAGTTGCCCTGCTGCGGCGGGTAGTTCCCCTGCTGAGGCTGGCCGGGATAGGGAGCCTGAGGCTCCGCGGGGTAGGGGCCGACGTCGTAGCGGCGATGCTCGACGGCCGTGGTGTGCTGCGAGCGGTTCACCGACAGCAGCACTCCGATAGCGATCGCGAGTCCCCCGGCGATGGTCAGGATCCACCCCAGCGGTTCGGTGGCGATGGCGTTGGCGATGTCGTCGGGCAGATCGACCGCTCCGGTGAGCAGGATGAGTCCGAGGACCAACAGGATGATCCCAAGGCCGATGGTCATGACAGAACTCCAGACGTGAGAAGGCTGACGTTCAACGCTACCTGCCCGTTTCCGTCAGGCATACCGTCCCATGCATCGCGGTCGACGACACTCAGGCCGTACGCCGCCTCCCCGACACCCCACGAGCCGCGACCCCGAGCAGCACCAGCAGGAGCGCGCCGAAGGCGAGCATCGCCGGTTCGGTCGCGACATATTGCAGCAGGATCCCCAGCAGCACCACCGGCACCGTGATCCCGAGATAGGCCATCAGGAAGAGCCCGGCCAGCGCCTCGCCACGGCTGTTCTCCGGCGCCACCGAGATCACGGTGGCGACCGCAGCCTTGAACGACATCCCCGACCCGGCCCCGGTGCCGACGGCCCCGACGACCAGCATCCAGAACGTGCCGGTCAGCAGGGCACCGACGACCAGGAGCAGTCCGACGGTCAGTGCGACCAGCCCGACGACGTACAACCTCTGGCGCGGCCAGCGCCCGGCCAGCACCTGGAAGAGCGCCGCGGCCCCGAAGATGGAGAACCCGACCACGCCCGCGACGGCGTGCGAGTGCGTGTCCAGATCCTCGGCGAGGAACGACGGCACCAGCGAGGTGAAGAAGCCGAACATCGCGAACGCGACGAAGCTCGCCATCCCTGCGGCGAAGTAGGCGCCGCGCGCATCCGCCGGCACACGCACCCGCTGCGGCCGGTAGGTCCACCCCGGCTGGTCGGTGTCGACCGTCTCCGGCGCGGCCACGACCGCCAGCAGCCCGAGCACCATGAGGAACGCGAAGACCGCGTACGGCGTGTAGAGCGGTCGCGGCGCCCACTCGGCCAGCGCGCCGGCGACCAGCGGCCCCATGCCCAGCCCGCCGATGTTGGCCGCGGTAGCGACCACCTCGGCCCGGGTCGAGGGTGCGTCCGGACGGCTTCGCCGGTGCAACTCGGCGAGATGGGCCGTCGCGGTCGCGGTCAGCATCCCGACGCCGAGCCCGGACAGCAGCCGAGCCAGCAGCAGCCAGCCGAGCTCATGGGTCGAGAGGAAGATCAGCGCGGAGAGGACGTTGAGCAGCACCGCCGGCGCCACCACCCGCCGCCGCCCGAACCGGTCCGAGAGATGACCGGCGAGGAAGAGCGAGACCGCCACCCCCGCGCCGTACGTCGCGAACACCACCGTGATCACGAACGAGCCCCAGCCCTGCTCGTCGACGTAGAAGACGTAGAGCGGTGCCGGCGCGGCCGCGAAGCCCATCGTCACCGCGAACAGGAACGCCACCGACCAGAACCCGCGGGTGTGATGCGCGGAGTTCGTACGCAGCCGGGGCTCGGTCAAAGAGGTCACGTGACTCCTCAACCACTTCGGGTGCCCGAGGAATTCCGTCAGACGCACCGCGGCCCGCCCGGAGAACCGGACGGGCCGCAGCGTACGTGTAGGTCAGACTCAGAAAGCGGACTCAGGAAGGTCCATGATCGAGTTGTCGATCGCCTCGGCGATGGCCCGCTCAGCGGTCAGCTTGGGCAGGTTGTAGGAGGCGAAGAACTTCGCGGCGGCGACCTTGCCGGTGTAGAAGTCCGTGTCCTTGCCGGCGTCCCCGGCCAGAGCGGCGAGGGCGATCTCGGCCTGGCGCAGCAGCAGCCACGCGACCACGACGTCGCCGACGGCGAGCAGCAGGCGCGAGGTGTTCTGGGCGACCTTGTAGATGTTGGTGATCTCCTCCTGGGAGGCCATCAGGTCGTTGAACATGTGCCCGACGATCGCGTTGACGTCCTCGAGCGCGGTCGCGAGCAGGGCACGCGACTCCTTGAGCTCGGCGGAGCCCTCGTTGTCGAGGAAGGCCTGGATCTCGCCGGCGATCTGGCCGAGCGCGGCGCCCTGGTTCTTCACGATCTTGCGGAAGAAGAAGTCCTGGCCCTGGATCGCGGTGGTGCCCTCGTAGATCGAGTCGATCTTGGCGTCGCGGACGTACTGCTCGATCGGGTACTCCTGCAGGAAGCCCGACCCACCGAAGGTCTGCAGCGACTCGGTGCCGAGCAGCACCCAGGCGCGCTCGGAGCCGTAGCCCTTGACGATCGGCAGCAGCAGGTCGTTGACCGCGGCGGCCAGCTTGTTCTCGTCGGAGCCGTCCTCGGTGAGGACGACCTTCTCCTGCCACGAGGTCGTGTAGTAGACCAGCGCGCGCATGCCCTCGGCGAACGACTTCTGCACCAGCAGCGAGCGGCGTACGTCGGGGTGGTGGGTGATGGTGACGCGCGGGTCCGTCTTCGCGGCGGCAACGAGGTCGGCACCCTGGACGCGGGTCTTGGCGTACTCCAGCGCGTTCAGGTAGCCGGTCGAGAGGGTGGCGATCGCCTTGGTGCCGACCATCATCCGAGCGTTCTCGATGACGTCGAACATCTGGCGGATGCCGTCGTGCACCTCGCCGAGCAGCCAGCCCTTGGCGGGCTCGCCGCCGCCGACCTGCGGGTCGCCGAAGGTGAGCTCGCAGGTGTTGGACACCTTGATGCCCATCTTGTGCTCGACGTTGGTGACGTACGCACCGTTGCGCTCGCCGGTCAGCTCACCGGTCTCGTGGTCGAAGTGGTACTTCGGCACGAGGAAGAGGGAGAGGCCCTTGGTGCCCGGGCCGCCGACGCCCTCGACGCCCTTCGGGCGGGCGAGGACCAGGTGCATGATGTTCTCCTGCAGGTCCGACTCGGCGCTGGTGATGAAGCGCTTGACGCCGGTGATGTTCCAGGAGCCGTCCTCGTTGGGCGTGGCGAAGGTCTTGCCGGCGCCGACGTCGGAGCCCGCGTCGGGCTCGGTCAGCACCATGGTGGAGCCCCACAGCTTCTCGACCATGAACTTGGCGATGCGCTTGTCGCGCTCGTTGCCGTTCTCGTAGACGACCTTCGAGAAGAACGGGCCGGCGGCGTACATCCAGATCGCCGGGTTGGCACCGAGCAGCATCTCGGCGGTCGCCCAGACCAGCGAGTTCGGGGCCACCTGGCCGCCGATCTCCTCGGGAGTGTGCAGGCTCCAGAAGCCCGACTCCATCCACGCGTCGTACGACTTCTTGAACGCGGCCGGGACCGGCGCGGTGTTGGTCTTGGGGTCGAAGACCGGCGGGTTGCGGTCGGCCTCGACGAACGACTCGGCGAGATCCTCGCGCGAGAGACGCTCTACCTCGGCGAGGATCTCCTTCGCGGTGTCGACGTCCAGGTCCGCGAAGGGACCGGTGCCGAGGACCTTGTCGGTGCCGAAGACCTCGAACAGGTTGAACTCGATGTCGCGGAGATTGCTCTTGTAGTGGCTCACTGATCCACCTTCATAACCTTTGTCGGATTTACCAGTTGCGGGAGCGCCGGTCGGCACGCACTACTGGCGGGTAACATTAAGAATAGGCTGGCTCTCAAGGGGTGGCAAGCCCGGGTCTACTCGCGAGTAGGGGTCTTGCTCACATTTGCTAGCACTCGCTCGGTAGAACACGTTCCAGTTTCGGCGTACGATCTGCCGCATGATCTCCTCCGACGCCATCACCTGGAACGCCCCCGACGACGAACACCCCGCACGTACGGCCGGGCAACGCTCCTACGCTGCCGTCGCCAAGGGCGACCTCGACGAGTGGCTGACGGTCTACGCCGAGGACTGCGTGCTCGAGGACCCCGTCGGGCCGTCGATGTTCGACCCCGAGGGCAAGGGCCACCATGGTCACGAGGGGCTCAAGGCGTTCTGGGAGAAGGCCATCGCCTCGGTCCACACGTTCGAGTTCGAGATCAACGACTCCTTCGCCAACCCCGGCGGCAACACCTGCGCCAACATCGGCAAGATCAAGACGTCGTTCCCCGACGGCAGCTACACCACCACCGAGCTGATCATGGTCTACACCGTCAACGACGAGGGCCGTATCGCCTCCATGAAGGCCTTCTGGGAGCCCGAGCGCACGATGGCGAGCTTCAC
>JALZDD010000063.1 GCA_030862715.1 Actinomycetota bacterium
CCGTGGACCGATGCGGTCGATGAGCTGCTGGCCCGCCTGGTGGCGCTGAGCGAGGATCGGTCCTCACGATCTCACGCCATCGCCTCGGAGAATGCACACCCTGCTGTTAGGCTTGCCTAACCCGTAGCCTCGATACTCGCCAGTAACCCCGCCCGCCCACGCAGCGCCGAAAATGTCACATACTCCCTGCGTACAAGTTCGGGTATGAGGGGTAGTAGCGTGCGTGCCGTGGCAACCACGACTCTGATCAAAGGCGCGCGGTCGACGCGCTCGACGATCGCCCTGAAGCTCCTTATGGCGGCCAGCGGCATCGTCTTCATCCTGTTTGTGCTCCTGCACATGTACGGCAACCTCAAAGCCTTCAGCGGCGAGATGGCCTACAACGAGTATGCCGAGCACCTGCGCACTTTCGGGGAGCCGATGCTGCCGTACGGCGGGCTTCTCTGGATCCTGCGGGTGGTGCTCCTGGGCTCACTGGTGGCACACGTCGGCGCGGCGGTGGCGCTCTCGATGCGCGCGCACGCGCAGCGGCCCGTCAAGTACGCGGTGAAGAAGAACAAGGCTTCGTCGCTCTCCTCGCGCACCATGCGCTGGGGCGGCGTGGCCCTGCTCCTCTTCGTCGTCTGGCACCTGCTCCACTTCACCATCGTGAAGATCAACGTCGGCGCGGGCGGACAGGCTGCCGACATCACCGAGAACCCCTACCGCCTCCTGGTGAACTCCTTCCTGCCGGAGCAGTGGTGGATGGTCGCCATCTACCTGTTCGCGATGCTCGCGCTCGCGTTCCACCTGCACCACGGCACCTTCAGCGCCCTCCAGACGCTCGGGTACACCAACACCGCTGAGTCGCGTGCCAGGGCCCGCGTCGCCGGCTGGGTCGTCGCGATCGTGATCGCCGGCGGCTTCTCGCTGGTCCCCCTGTTCACCGTCTTCGGCGTCATCTCGTAAGGACATCTGACACATGGCTGCTGGAACCCACTACCTGTCCGGCCTCACCGCGACCAACGAGGCACCGGTCCAGAAATCCGACGACGCGGCGGGCTACTACGTGCTCGGCGACAAGCTCGTCGACCCGAAGGCTCCGACCGGTCCGATCGCGGAGCGCTGGACGACCCGCAAGTTCGAGAACCGCCTGGTCAACCCGGCCAACCGCCGCAAGCTGTCGATCATCATCGTCGGCACCGGCCTGGCCGGCGGCGCCGCTGCCGCCACGCTCGGCGAGGCCGGCTACAACGTGAAGTCGTTCTGCTACCAGGACTCTCCGCGTCGCGCCCACTCGATCGCCGCCCAGGGCGGCATCAACGCCGCCAAGAACTACAAGGGCGACGGCGACTCGATCTACCGGCTCTTCTACGACACGATCAAGGGCGGCGACTACCGCTCGCGCGAGTCGAACGTCTACCGGCTCGCCCAGACCAGCGTGAACATCATCGACCAGTGCGTGGCGCAGGGCGTGCCGTTCGCGCGTGAGTACGGCGGCCTCCTCGACAACCGCTCGTTCGGCGGGGTGCAGGTCTCCCGCACGTTCTACGCGCGCGGTCAGACCGGGCAGCAGCTGCTGATCGGCGCCTACCAGGCCCTCGAGCGCCAGGTCGCCGCCGGCACCGTCAAGTGCTACACCCGCCACGAGATGCTCGAGCTGATCGTGGTCGACGGCCGGGCCCGCGGGATCATCGTGCGCGACCTGGTGACCGGCGAGATCGAGACCTACTTCGCCGACGTCGTGGTGCTGGCCTCCGGTGGCTACGGCAACGTCTTCTTCCTCTCCACCAACGCGATGGGCAGCAACGTCACCGCCACCTGGCGGGCGCACCGCAAGGGCGCGCTGATGGCCAACCCCTGCTACACGCAGATCCATCCCACGTGCATCCCCGTGACCGGCACCCACCAGTCGAAGCTGACCCTGATGTCGGAGTCGCTGCGCAACGACGGCCGGATCTGGGTGCCGAAGAACAAGGCCGACTGCGACAAGGACCCCCGGGAGATCCCGGAGGAGGACCGCGACTACTACCTCGAGCGGATCTACCCCGCCTTCGGCAACCTGGTGCCGCGCGACATCGCCTCGCGCCAGGCCAAGAACGTCTGCGACGAGGGTCGTGGCGTCGGGCCCGCGGTCGACGGCGTACGCCGTGGTGTCTACCTCGACTTCGCCGAGGCGATCGAGCGGCTGGGGCGCCAGACGATCGAGGACAAGTACGGCAACCTGTTCGACATGTACGCCCGGATCACGGGCGAGGACCCTTACACCGTGCCGATGCGGATCTACCCCGCGGTGCACTACGTGATGGGCGGCCTCTGGGTCGACTACGACCTGCAGTCGACCATCCCCGGGCTGTTCGTCACCGGCGAGGCCAACTTCTCCGACCACGGCGCCAACCGGCTCGGTGCCTCGGCTCTGATGCAGGGCCTGGCCGACGGCTACTTCGTGCTGCCCAACACCATCCGCGACTACCTCGCCGAGGGCCCGTTCGACAAGGTGCCGGAGGACCACCCGGCGGTGGTCGAGGCGCAGGAGTCGGTGAAGTCGCGGGTCGACAAGTTCCTCTCGGCGAACGGCACCCGCAGCGTCGACTCCTACCACCGCGAGCTCGGCAACATCATGTGGGAGTACTGCGGGATGGAGCGGAGCGCCGACGGGTTGCGCAAGGCGATCGACCTGATCCGCGGCCTGCGTGACGACTTCTGGCGCAACGTGAAGGTGCTCGGCAGCGCCGACACCATGAACCAGTCGTTGGAGCGGGCCGGCCGGGTCGCCGACTTCTTCGAGCTGGGCGAGCTGATGTGCATCGACGCGCTCAACCGGCGCGAGTCCTGCGGCGGCCACTTCCGCGCCGAGTCGCAGACCGAGGACGGCGAGGCGCTGCGCCACGACGACCAGTACTCCTACGTGGCGGCCTGGGAGTGGACCGGTGAGGGTGGGACGCCCGTCCTGCACAAGGAAGAGCTGACCTACGAGTTCGTCGAGATGAAGCAGCGGAGCTACAAGTGAAGATCACCCTCAAGATCTGGCGCCAGCCGAACCCCGGCACGGCGGGCGGGATCCAGACCTACGAGCTGGACGACGTCTCGGAGGACATGTCCTTCCTCGAGATGCTGGACGTGCTCAACGAGGAGCTCAACGCGAAGGGCGAGGAGCCGGTCGCCTTCGACTCCGACTGCCGCGAGGGCATCTGCGGCATGTGTGGCCTGATGATCAACGGCGAGGCCCACGGTCCCGAGGTCACCACGACCTGCCAGCTGCACATGCGGTCGTTCAAGGACGGCGACACGATCACCATCGAACCGTGGCGGGCAGACGCGTTCCCGGTGATCAAGGACCTGTGCGTGGACCGTGGTGCGTTAGACCGGATCATCCAGCAGGGTGGCTACATCTCCGTCAACACGGGCGCCGCCCCCGACGCCCACGCGACCCCGGTGCCCAAGGACAAGGCCGACCGGGCGTTCGACGTCGCCACCTGCATCGGCTGCGGCGCGTGCGTGGCCGCGTGCCCCAACGGCTCCGCCTCGCTGTTCCTCGGCGCGAAGATCACCCACCTCGGCGAGCTGCCCCAGGGTCAGGCCGAGCGCGACACCCGCGTGGTCAACATGGTCGGCCAGCACGACCACGAGGGCTTCGGTGGCTGCACCAACATCGGCGAGTGCACCGCCGCGTGCCCCAAGGAGATCCCGCTCGACGTGATCTCCCGGCTCAACTGGGACCTCCACGCCGCTCTCCGCCACGGCAAGTAGGACCTGCGCGCGCCGCAGGTTGCTGACCGTTGTGCCGCCTACCTGACCGTTGCGACTGTCATCCCCCAGCTCCGACGGTCAGTGACACGCCCGCGCGCAGCTAACCCTTGCGGCGGCGTACGGCGGCAACGAGGGCCAGCATCGCCGCGGCTCCACCAGCGGCCGAGGCGACCCACTCCTTCTTCTTCTGTACGCCGCTCGGGGTCTCCAGGAGTGGCTCCAGGGACGGCACGCTGGGGCCCTGGACGACCTGGGCCACGGCAGGCCGGAGCGCTCGGGCTGCGGCCGTCGTGTAGGACCACGCGGCGGCGTACATGACGACGCGGGAGAAGTAGTTGATCCAGACCACGAGGATCAGCGCGATCCCGAACGCCTGGAACGCCGGCTGGCCCTTGGTGAGGCCGAGCAGCAGGCTGGAGAGCTGCTTGAGCACCTCGAAGCCGATCGCCCCGAACAGCGCGCCCGACCAGAGCGACCGGGTCGGGACGTCGGGGTCGCCCAGCAGCTTGAACATCGCGAAGAAGAGCAGGGCGCCGGCGGCGACACCGACCAGGACCGCGAGCAACGACAGCAGCCAGCCGAGCTCGGAGCCGAGCCCGACCAGGTCGAGCAGCTCGCCGGAGAACCTGGTGACCACGCCGGAGACACCGACGCTGACGATCAGCACGACGCCCACCAGCGTCAGCGTGACGAGGTCGCGCAGCTTGCCGATCACGAAGCCGGACCGCGCGAAGGGGGGCCGCACGAAGACGACGTAGAGGCCGTCGCGCATGGCCGACAGCCAGCCCAGGCCGGAGTAGAGGAGACCGACCAGACCGATCACCCCGACCGTGTTCGCGGCGTCCTGGATCTCGACGAGTGAGAGCTGGTTGTCACCGTCCCCGAGGATGCCGGGCAGGACGGTCTGGATCGCCTCGACCAGGGCATCCTGGGCTTCGGGGAAGACCTCGGCGACGTAGCCGATGACGAAGAAGGCCAGGGCCATGACTGGGAAGAAGGACAGGAACCCGAAGTACGTCACCGCCCCGGCCTGCTGTCCGCCGCCGACCCCGCTGTAGTGCTCCTGCATCCGCAGCAGGTGGTCGAGGAACGGCCGGTGCTCCCGGATGGTCGCGAGCCGCTCCTTCAGCGTGGCCATCTAGGCTCCTGGATCTCCGAGGGGAAAGTCTCTGGACGGTTGCCAGCCGAGCTCGGAATCATGCACGTAAAGGTGGAAGTCGGTGACATCGAACACGCACTCGAAGTCCGCCAGCTCGTTGAACGCCTTGTCGAGCTGCGCGTCCGGAAGATGGTGCGCGACGGTGACGTGCGGGTGGTAGGGGTACTGCAGGTCCGTCTCCAACGGCCCGCGGCGTACGACGGCCGCCAGCTGCTCGCACTGCGAGATCCCCTCGACCAGACTGACGAAGACCACGGGCGAGACGGGACGAAAGGTGCCGGTGCCCCGGAGGTGCACGCAGAAGGCGTCGATCATGGCCGCGGCAGCGCTGAGGTGCGCCTCGATCGTGGTGAGCTCACCATCGACCTCGGTCGGGGGCACCAGCGTGATGTGGGTCGGGATCATCGTGGCCGTGGCGTCCCCCACGGAGGTCCGGTAGTCCTGCAGCTGCGTGGCCCAGGGCTCGGGTATCGCGACTGCCACCCCAATCGTCGGCACCCGGAGAACCCTAGTGGTCTGGTCCAGCGAGCCGATGGAGGGTGGCCGAGGCGAGGATCACACCGAGGCCGCAGGCCGAGAGCGCGACCCCCACGAGCGCGGGCGCGCGATAGCCGTGACCGGCGGCGATGACCAGGCCGCCGAGCCAGGCGCCGAGTGCGTTGGCCACGTTCAGGGAGGCGTGGTTCAGCGCCGCGCCCAGCGTCTGCGCGTCGCCGGCCACGTCCATCAGCCGCAGCTGGAGGTTCACCACGAGCACCGAGCCGAGAAAGGTGATCAGGAACGCCACCGGCAGCAGTGCGAAGCCGTGCGGCGCGACCAGCCAGAACGCGAGCAGGGCGGCCCCCATGCCGGCGGCGCCGATCAGCAGGGAACGGAACACCGACCAGTCGGCGAGCTCGCCGGCGGCCCAGGTGCCGGCCACCATGCCGAGGCCGAAGACCAGCAGGAAGAGCGGGACGGCTCCGTCGCCGAGACCGCCCACCTCGGTCACCGTCGGGGCGATGTAGGAGAACACCGCGAACATGCCGCCGAACCCGATCGCGCCCGCGAGCAGGGTCAGCCACACCTGGGGCTTGGAGAACGCCGCCAGCTCACGCCGGCCGGTGGCCTCACGGTCGCCCGGCAGCGACGGCACGAAGGCGATGATCATCAGCACGGTCAGCGCCGAGAGCGCGGTCACGCTCCAGTAGGCCGAGCGCCAGCCGAGGTGCTGGCCCAGCCAGGTGACCGCGGGCACGCCGATCACATTGGCGACGGAGAGGCCCAGCATCACCATGGCCACGGCCCGGCCCTTGCGGCCCGGCGGGGCCAGGCTGGCCGCGATCAGCGACGCGACCCCGAAGTAGGCTCCGTGCGGCAGTCCGTCGAGGAACCGGCTGATGGTGAGCATCTCGAAGCCGGTCGCCACGGCGCTGAGGGCGTTGAACAGCCCGAACGTGGTCATCAGCACGATCAGCAGCCCCCGCCGCGGCCACCTGGCGCCGAAGAAGGCCAGCACCGGCGCGCCGACGACCACGCCCACGGCGTACGCCGAGATCAGGTGGCCCGAGGTCGGGATCGACACGTCCACACCGTCCGCCACCTGCGGCAGCAGGCCCATCGTCACGAACTCGGTGGTGCCGATCGCGAAGCCGCCCATGGCCAGCGCGAGCACCGCCAGCCCGAAGTGGGCGGCGCGTGGCGGCGCTGTCGTGGTGGGGGCTGGCATCGTCATGGGCACTCATCGTCCAACCCGGCGGCCCGAATGGCCTATTCCGCAGCCGCACCGATGACTACCGGTGGCCGACGCCGTCGATACCGACATGACCACCGACCAACCCACCACCAAGAACCTCGCCGAGCTCTACGAGCTCGCCCCGCTCGACTGGGACGTCGTCCGCGCGAGGCTGGAGACCAACCTCACGCAGGAACCCGGAACCGGCGGCCCCGACCACCACACCTTCTGGTTGTCGACGATCGACGCCGACGGCCGCCCGCACATGACGGCCGTCGGAGCCTTCTGGGACGACGGCCGCTTCTACTTCAGCGGCGGACCCCGGTCGCGCAAGATCCGCAACATCGAGCGCGACCCCCGCTGCGCGTTCGGCGTCGCCATCCACGGTTACGACGTCGCCCTCGAAGGCCGGGCCGTCCGCGTGACCGACGACTCACGGCTGCAGCACCTCGCCCAGGTGTTCGCCCAGGGCGGGTGGGCGCCGACGGTGGCCGAGGGAGGCTTCACCCATGAGTACAGCGCCCCGAGCGCAGGGCCGCCGCCCTGGTTCGTCTACGAGTTCACGCCCGAGGACGCGTACGCGGTGATGACCCAGGAGCCCGGCGGCGCCACTCGCTGGACGTTCTGAGGCGCTCAGCTCGCGAGGGCGATGACTCGCTCCAGGTACTTCACCACGAGTTCTGGGTCGGCTTCCTCCATCCAGTGCGGTGCGCTGACGGGTTCCCACGTGCCCGGTGACCAACGCTCGACGAACGCCTTGCGGAGAGGGTCGTCGGCGACACCACCGCGGTCAGAAGGATCCTCGGCTGCCAGGTAGATCAGCGGCACCTCCGGCTCCTGGTCGCGACGGTCGTAGGCCCACTTCGCCAGCCGGCAGTTGTCGATCTTCTCCAGCGACTCGTTCGCGTCGGCCTCGCGGTTGGCCTTCAGACACATGCCCTGGAAGCCGTGGGCCTCGTCAATGACGTAGTCGTCGGGGATCGAGGAGTCGAGCAGCAGGATCCCCGCGACGCTGTCAGGGTGAGCGACGGCGTAGGCACCGGCGACCAGGCCGCCGAAGGACGCACCGAGCAGCACGAAGGGGCCCTCCTCACCCATAGCCGCGAGCACTCCGTCGACGTCACCGACGACGTCCTGGGGTGACTGCGTCCCGTCCACTGTCTCGCTGCGCCCTGTGTTGCGGCGCTCGTAGGAACAGATTCGGTGCTCGCCGCCAGCGACCGACTCGACGCCTTGGATCGCGCTGACGGCCAGTCTGCTCGGATCGTCTGTCCAGCCGCTGAAGTAGACGGCCGTGGGAGACCCCGTGCCGCTGCAACGGGCATAGATGTCGTGGCCGTCGACATCGACCAGGCCCTCGACGGTCTCGCCCTGCCCGACCGGACCTTCGATCCGAGGAAGAGCTGACGCAGTAGGTGAGGCCGGTGGACTCGATGAAGCCGGGGTCCCGGATGTCCGATCCGACTTCGGCGGTGATGTGGACGACTCGCCGCCGCAGGCCGCGAG
>JALZDD010000068.1 GCA_030862715.1 Actinomycetota bacterium
GCTGATGCTGCTGCGCGACCACGGCACCTGGGAGCTGGGCGAGGTGCTCGCCTACGCCATCGACTACGCCCGCAACGGCCACCCGATCCTCGGCCGAGCGGTCTCCACGATCGCCGCCGTGGCCGACTTGTTCCGCGATCACTGGCCCACCTCGGCCGCCCACTGGCTCGTCGACGGCGAGCTGCCGGAGCCGGACACGATGGTCTGCAACGAGGCCTACGCCGCCGTGCTGGACCGGCTCGTCGCCGCCGGCGAGGGCGCCGCGACCCGTGAGGAGCGCATCGACGCGGCGCGTGCCGCCTGGGGGAGCGGCTTCGTCGCCGAGGCGATCGAACGGTTCGTACGCACCCCACACCGCCACTCCTCCGGAACCGACCATTCCGGGGTGATCACGGCGGCCGACATGGCCGGGTTCTCGGCTGCGTACGAGACTCCGGTGACGATCGAGTTCCGGGGCCACACGATCGCCAAGGCCGGGCCGTGGACGCAGGGGCCGGTGCTGCTGCAAACCCTCAACCTGCTCGAGCCGCTCGACGACGCGCTCCTCGACCCGAGCAACCCCGACGGCGCGCACACGATCCTGGAGGCGACCAAGCTCGCCTTCGCCGACCGCGACGCCCACTACGGCGACAACGCCGATCCGGCGGTCATCGAGACCCTCCTCTCCGAGGAGTACGCAGCCACCCGCCGCACTCTGATCACCGATGTCGCCTCTGCCGAGGTGAGGCCCGGGCTGGGTGCGGCGGCCTTCCCGCCGCTGCGCGAGACCTACGACCCTGCCGCTGCCGCGTCCGGGGTGGGGGAGCCGACCGTCTCGCGCGAGGGCGAGACCCGCGGCGACACCTGCCACATCGACGTCGCCGACCGCTGGGGCAACATGATCGCGGTCACCCCCTCCGGCGGGTGGCTGCAGTCGTCGCCGACCATCCCCGAGCTCGGCTTCTGTCTCGGCACCCGGTTGCAGATGACCTGGCTCGAGCCCGGGCTGCCGTCCACGCTCACCCCCGGCCGGCGGCCGCGCACGACTCTCACGCCCACTCTCGTCCTGCGTGAAGGCCGGGCTGTCACCGCTCTCGGCTCTCCTGGTGGCGACCAGCAGGATCAGTGGCAGCTGCTCTATCTGCTGCGTACGCTCGTCGGCGGATACTCGCCTCAGGAGGCCATCGATGCTCCTGCGCTGCACTCGACATCGTTCCCTGGGTCCTTCTGGCCGCGGACTTGGACTCCTGCTGGTGCGGTGCTCGAGGATCGGCTCGGGGATTCGGTCGTCGAGGGGTTGCGGCGGCGGGGGCATGCTGTTGAGTTGAGTGGTGACTGGTCGCTTGGGCGGCTTTCTGCGGTTACTCGTGATCCTGGGACTGGGACCCTTTCTGCTGCTGCTAATGCTCGGGGGGCTCAGGGGTACGCCGTCGGGCGCTGACGTTCCGCCGGTCGAGCCGCCGGAGTCGCTGGGCGGAGGCGTGTCGAGACCAACAGGGTTCTTCTTGTTGGGGAGACCTCGCTTGGCGACCGTTCTTCGTTTCGAGGTTCGCCGCCGACCCTTGCTTTGATTGTTTCTCGATCGTGCGCCGCGTCAAGGACGGGCTTCGCCCGCCGCTTCGCGGTGGCCTTCGGCCATCCTTGACTCGACACCCGATCGAGAAAGATTTCGCCTATAACGGGGCGGCGGCGAGAGAGTGGCGCAGCGCTCACGTTGCTTGTTCGCTGACTGCGTAACATGGGGCTGACCTGCTTAAATGAGTCGCTTCGTGGTGCTCTGTCGCATATAATGAGGCCTATGTACGAGACCATCGATCGCCTCCTCGCAGGGCCGCCCCCGGGTGCCTCCGAGGCTGAGCTGGTCGACTGGATCGGTCGTCTCGAAGCGATCAAGTGCACCGCCGATGCCGTCCAGGCCCAAGCGGCGGTACGTCTCGACGCGGCGGTCCGGGCGAGGCAGGCCGAGGCCGGGGTACCCGCCCGGAGGCTTGGCGAGGGCGTCGCCTCCCAGATCGCGTTGGCGCGGCGGGTCTCGCCCGAGAAGGGCGCCAAGCTGCTCGGGCTGGCGAAGATCCTGCTCGCGGAGATGCCGCACACCTACCGGCTGATGAAGGCCGGACTGTTCTCCCAATGGCAGGCCACCATCCTCGCCCGCGAAACCGCGTGCCTGTCGATTGAGGACCGCAGGGTCATCGACCACGAACTCTGCGCGACCGGTCCAGACGGGCAGCCCGCGAAGGCGGTGTCGATGGGGCTACGGCAGCTCGAGAACGCCGCCAAGAAGCTCGCCATCACCCTCGACCAGGCATCCGTCGTCGCCCGCGCCGCCAACGCCGCGAAAGACCGCCGCGTCAGCCTGCGGCCGGCACCGGACACGATGACCTGGCTCGGGGCCCTGCTGCCGGTCAAGGACGGCGTCGCCGTCTTCGCCGCGCTCGACCAGGCCGCCAAGACCGCTGCGGCCGCCGGGGACGAGCGGACCCGGGGTCAGGTCATGGCCGACACCCTCGTCGACCGGATCACCGGCCGCAACACCGCCGATGCGAAGCCTCGCATCGAGGTCAAGATCGTGATGACCGCCGACGCCCTCACCGGCGACGCCGATCAGCCGGCCCTGGTCGAGGGCTACGGCCCCGTCCCCGCAGCCTGGGCTCGTGACGCGCTCGCCGACGCGGAGGTCTTCGTCCGTCGGCTGTTCACCGACCCCGCCGGGCAACTGGTCGCCATGGAGTCCCGCTCACGCAAGGCACCCGACGGGCTCGCCGAGTTCATCACCACCCGCGACGGCGGCATCTGCCGCACCGTCGGCTGCGACGCCCCGATCCGCAACATCGACCACGTCGAACGCCACGCAGACGGCGGCGAAACCAGTGCCGAGAATCTGCAGGGCCTGTGCGAGCGGTGCAATCAAGCCAAGGAAGCCCTCGGCTGGCAAGCCAGACCCGGGCCCGACGGCAGCATCATCACCATCACACCCACCGGACACACCTACATCAGCCCGCCATCCGACACCTGGCCACCGGATCCACCACCACTGTCCCGGGCTGAGTTCGGGCTGCGCGACGTACTCGTCGCTCACACGCTCGCGGCCTGACGCCGAGGGCTGGCGAGAACTTTCTTCGGATCGGTGCTGGACCTTGACGCTACGTCAGGGCTGCACGCTTCTTTCACGGCCCCAACCAAGGCAGGCCAGGAAACACACCGAACCGATCACAAGGAGCACCACCATGAACAACCTGCTGAGCCGCCTCGTGGGTGACAAGAAGGACTGGAAGCGCATGGAGGCCCGCGCCGCCGAACTGCCCGCGGACTACCGCACCGTCTACTCGGAGATGAAGAGCTACATGTGGCGCTTCACCACCGGCGACGGCATGGACGTCGTCGAGGTTCTCCGCGAGGTCCTCGATCTGTTCGAGACCGAGGCCGCCGCGGGGCGGTCGGTCATCGAGGTCACCGGGACCGACCTGGCCGCCTTCTGTGACGCACGGCTACCCGAGCCGCACGACGCCTACCGCACCAAGCTCCGCGCGAACCTCAACGAGGTCGCCTCGAAGCTCGTATGAGGTGGCGGGAAAACGTAAGAGCCCCGCTGGCGTCTCGGGTCACCAGCGGGGCAAGAACAATGTTGCCGCATCACCTAAGGGGTTGTCACCCCCTTTCGGCAAAATCTGCAGAAT
>JALZDD010000072.1 GCA_030862715.1 Actinomycetota bacterium
AGCGCGCGCTTGCCGACCAGGCCGCCCTTGCCGTACTTGAGCGGCTTGCCGGTCTCCGGGTCCGGTACGTCGAAGGCGAACCCCGACTCGAAGACCCGGTCGATCCAGCCCTTGAGGATGGCCGGCATCGAGTACCACCACAGCGGGAACTGCACGACCAGCAGATCGGCCTCCCGCAGCCGGTCCTGGTGGCGGCGTACGTCGGCCTCGCCCTGCTCCACCAGAAGTGGATTGAAACCTTCTCGATAGAGGTCGATCTCGTCGACGCTCCAGCCGGACGCGCCGAGCGCGTTGACGCCGACCTCGCGCAGCCGTCCGTTGAGTGATGACGCGTGCGGATGTGCCCATACCCAGAGTGCGTGCATGGGGCCCTGAACGCCGTCTGACGCGGAGGGATTCCCGCCTGGATGCGGGCGGGCGTCGGCGCGGTCTGATGACAAAGTCCGGATCTCGCTCAAATTAGCGGCCTCAGAGTGTTGACGTATGTGATTGCCATCACTAGCGTAAACCAGGCTTGAAACCTTTCAATTCGAGGAGCTGCCCATGCCGGACACACCCGCCGCACTGGAGCTGCGGGACGTGGCCAAGTCCTTCGGCCCCGTACGCGCCCTCCGGTCCGGAAGCCTCCGGGTCGAGGCCGGATCCATCCACGCGCTCGTGGGGGAGAACGGAGCAGGGAAGTCGACCCTGGTCAAGATCGTCGCCGGGCTCTACCGCCGCGACGCCGGCGACTACCTGCTCTCCGGGGAACAGGTCGACTTCCGCAACACCGCCGACGCCAAGCAGGCCGGGGTCGCGGTCATCTACCAGGAGCCGACCCTCTTCCCCGACCTATCGGTCACCGAGAACATCTTCATGGGACGCCAGCCGACCAATCGCTGGGGCAAGATCGACCGCGCCGCGATGCGCACCGAGGTCGTCGAGCTCTTCGCCCGGCTCGGTGTCCCGATCGAGCCCGACCGCCCGACCGAGGGCCTCTCGATCGCCGACCAGCAGCTGATCGAGATCGCCAAGGCGCTCTCGCTCGACGCCAAGGTCCTGATCATGGACGAGCCGACCGCCGCGCTGTCGGGCAACGAGGTCGAGCGGCTGATGAGCGTGGCGCGCACGCTGCGCGACCAGGGCTGCGCCGTCGTCTTCATCTCGCACCGCTTCGACGAGGTGTTCGCGCTCTGCGACACGATCACGGTGATGCGTGACGGCGCCTACATCTCCACCGATCCCATCTCGGCCGTCACCGAGGACGAGATCGTCCAGCGGCTCGTCGGGCGCGAGGTCTCCGACCTCTACCCGAAGCTCGAGGCCACCGTCGGCAAGCCCCTGCTCGAGGTCAAGGGCCTCACCCGCACCGGCCTGTTCCAGGACATCAGCCTCACCGTCCGAGAGGGCGAGATCGTCGGCCTGGCCGGCCTCGTCGGAGCCGGACGCAGCGAGGTCGCGCAGGCGATCTTCGGCGTCGACCCCTACGAGAGCGGCGAGGTCATCCTCGACGGCCGGCCGGTCCCGCCGGGCGACCCCCGACGAGCGATCGAGATGGGGCTGGCGTTCGTCCCCGAGGACCGCCGCCAGCACGGTCTCGTGCTGGACGCGCCGATCTCACGCAACATCACCCTTCCCACGAGCGGCCGGCTCGCCCGCACCGGACTGATCAACACCGGCATCGAGAACCGCTCGGCCGCCGACTGGGCCGCCCGGCTCGAGGTCAAGGCCGCGACGCTCGACACCCTGGCAGGCACCCTCTCGGGCGGTAACCAGCAGAAGGTCGTCCTGGCGAAGTGGCTCTCGACCCGGCCCAAGGTGCTGATCATCGACGAGCCCACCCGAGGCATCGACGTCGGCACCAAGTCCGAGGTCCACCGCTTGCTCTCGACCCTCGCGCAGGAGGGTCTCGGGATCCTGATGATCTCCTCCGAGCTCCCCGAGGTGCTCGGTATGGCCGACCGGGTGATCGTCCTCAGTGAGGGCCACCAGACGGCCGAGCTGAGCCGCGCGGAGGCGACCCCCGAGGCCGTCATGCGCGCGGCGACGGCCCACCACTCCACCACCCTGAACGTCAGCGAGGCATCATGACCACCACGCTCGACGCGCCTGCCCCGGCCGCGCCGCAGCCACGTCACCGAGCAGCCAACCGGCTGACCTGGCTCCTGAAGCAGCGCGAGACCGGCATCGCCGTCGCCTTCATCGCGCTGCTCGTGGTGACCACGGCAGTGAACCCCAACTTCCTGTTCAGCACCGACGGTTGGCGCGACCTCACCCTGACCCCCGCGATCCTCGTGTGCCTGGCGATCGGCCAGGCGATGGTGATCGTCACCCGCAACGTCGACCTCAGCGTCGGCTCGACCCTCGGGCTCACGGCCTACCTGGCCGGGCGGCTCTTCCTCGACACCGGGCTCCCGGTGATCCTGGTCGTCCTGATCGCCGTGGCCGCGGGCGCCCTGCTCGGTCTGGTCAACGGTGTGCTGGTCGCCTTCGCCAAGGTGCCGGCGCTGGTCATCACCCTCGGCACGCTCTACGTCTACCGCGGGATCATGCTCGAGTGGGCCGGCAGCGACCGGATCAACGCCTCCGACATCCCGCCCGGGCTGCTCGACTTCGGCACCGGATCGTTCCTGTTCATCCCCAACCTCGCCTGGATCTCGTTCGCGCTGCTGGCCGTCGCGATCTACCTGATGCGCTCCACCCGCGTCGGCCGCGAGTTCTACGCGATCGGCTCCGACCCCGACGCCGCCACCCTCTACGGGCTGCGTGACAAGCGCCGGGTCCTGCAGGCGTTCGCCACCTCGGGTGCGCTCGCCGGCCTCGCCGGGATCCTGTACGTCTCCCGCTACGGCACCATCAGCTCCGGCGTCGGCCAGGGCATCGAGCTCGAGGCCGTCGGCGCCGCGGTCGTGGGTGGCGTGGCCATCTTCGGCGGCAGCGGCACCGTTCTCGGGGCAGCCCTGGGGGCGTACCTCCTCACCACCATCAACCGGGCGCTCCCGGTCCTGGGCATCCCCGACTTCTGGCAGCAGGCCGTCGTCGGCGCGCTGATCATCGGCGCGATCGTCCTGGACCGCTACTTCGCCCGCCGTCAGCACGACAAGCTTCTCGCAGAGAGGGAAGAGTCATGAGTCTGCTCGCCGACAAGGTCGAGCCGCGGACGTACGCCGCTCACGCCAAGCCGTGGTGGCAGCGCACCCTGATGACCAGGGACTCGGCGATCATCGCCCTGCTCGTGGTCGTGTGGCTGTACGCCTCGATCGCGATCTTGAACTTCTCCGACCCGATCACGGTCTACTTCCTGGTCCTCGACATCACGCCGATCCTGCTGATCGCGCTGCCGATGACGCTGATCATCATCACCGGTGAGATCGATCTGTCGGTGGCCAGCGTCGTCGGGCTCTCCAGCGTCCTGTTCGGGGTGCTGCACCGAGAGGGCCTCCCGATGGTCGCCGCGATGGTGATCGCCCTGCTCGCCTGTGCGGTCGCCGGAGCGCTCAACGGGGTGCTCGTCACCCGCTTCGGACTGCCGTCGCTGGCCGTCACGATCGGCACCATGGCGCTCTTCCGCGGCATCGCCGTCGGCGCGCTCGGCACCACCGCGATCACCGACTGGCCCGACGCGTGGGGTGACGCCGTACAAGCCCGGATCGGCGGCTCCCAGATCCCGCTGATGACGATCCCGCTGGTCATCCTGATCCTGATCTTCGCCGTGATCCTGCACTTCACGCCCTTCGGGCGCGGCATCTTCGCCGCCGGTCTCAGCAAGGACGCGGCCCGCTTCTCCGGCGTCAACGTCGACCGTACGAAGCTGATCCTGTTCACGCTCAGCGGGCTGGTCTCGGGGCTGGCGGGCATCTACTTCACGCTGCGCTACGGCAGCGCGCGTGGCGACAACGCCACCGGCTTGGAGCTCCAGGTCGTGGCGGCGGTGCTGCTCGGCGGGGTCTCCATCTTCGGCGGCCGCGGTGCCATCCCCGGCGTCATCGCCGGCGTCGTCCTGATCGGGACGATCGGCAGCGCGCTGCGCCTGGACGGACTCAGCGCCAACATCATCCAGATCATCACCGGCGTACTTCTCATCGCAGCGGTCATCGCGGCCAGCGTTCTCGGTTGGACCGGTCGCATCGTCGGCACCTATCGCCGGCAACACAGCTCGGACGAACCATCCTCAAAGAAATCGGAGTGAGAGACATGACCAGCAAGTTCCGACGCGCAGGCAGTGCCGTCGCCATCGTTGCGGCCCTCGGCCTCGCCCTGTCCGCCTGCGGCGGCGGGAGCGACAGCGGCAGCGATGGAGAGGGTGGCGGCGACACCAGCAGCATCACCTTCATCCCGAAGAACCTCGGCAATCCCTACTTCGACGCCTCCGACACTGGCGGCAAGAAGGCCGCCGACGAGATCGGCACCAAGTGGGCGCAGGTCGGCCCGACCGAGTCGACCCCCGACTCCCAGGTCAGCTTCATCAACACCGCGACCCAGCAGCGGGCCGGAGCGCTCGTCGTCTCGGCCAACGACCCGACCGCCATCGGTGACGCCCTCGACGAGGCCCGCAACGCCGGCACCAAGGTCGTCACGATGGACTCCGACACCGAGCCGCAGTTCCGCGACGTCTTCGTCAGCCAGGCCGATGCCGCCGGCATCGCCAAGAGCCAGGTCGACCTGATCGCCGAGCAGATCGGCGACGAGGGCGAGATCGCGATCCTCTCCGCGGCGGCCAACGCCACCAACCAGAACGAGTGGATCAAGCTGATGGAGGAGGAGCTGGCCGCGAACCACCCGAACATCAAGCTCGTCCAGACCGTCTACGGTGACGACGACGACCAGAAGTCGTTCGACAAGACCGCCGGCCTGCTGCAGTCCCACCCGAACCTCAAGGGCATCATCAGCCCGACCACGGTCGGCATCGCCGCAGCCGCGCGCTACCTCTCCGACTCGGAATACAAGGGCAAGGTCGCGCTGACCGGTCTCGGCACCCCGAACCAGATGCGGGAGTACGTCAAGGACGGCACCGTCAAGGCCTTCGCGCTGTGGGACCCCGAGCAGCTCGGCTACCTCGCCGCGTACACCGCCGACGCGCTCGCCTCCGGTGACATCGAGGGCAAGGAGGGCGACACCTTCGAGGCCGGTGACCTGGGTGAATACACCGTAGGTGCCGACGGCGTCGTCGTCCTCGGCGAGCCGACAGTCTTCGACGAGTCGAACATCGACGACTTCGACTTCTGAGCCTCCCGCGACGTGTTACATGAGTTCGCCGCCGACCTGTGAAGACAGCTCGGCGGCGTTTCTCCTACAGATGGGGCAGCACGAGGTCGCGGTAGCGCTGTGTCATCGTGGCGAGCACCTCGTCGGGGTCGCCGGCCCAGACCGCCTCGTTGAAGATCTCGACCTCGACGTCGCCGGTGTAGCCGGTCGCGGCGACCATCCGGGTGACCGACGCGAAGTCGATGACCCCGTCGCCCATCATCCCGCGCGCGAGCAGCGCGTCGGAGGGGATCGGCAGGTTGAAGTCGCAGACCTGGTACGCCGTGAGCCGGCCTTCCTCGCCCGCTCGCTCGATCTGGGCCGCGAGGTCGGGGTCCCAGAAGACGTGGAAGGTGTCCACGACGACCGCGACCGCGTCGACCGGGTGCGGCGTGGCCAGATCGAGCGCCTGGCCGAGGGTCGAGATGACCGCCCGGTCGGCGACGTACATCGGGTGGAGCGCCTCCAGGACCAGCTTCACTCCGTGGTCGCCGGCGTACGGGGCCAGCTCGGCGAGCCGTTCGGCGACCCGCTCCCGGGCCCCGGCCAGGTCGACGTCGCCCTCGGGGAGGCCGCCGACGACCATCACCAGCGCGTCGGTGCCGAGTGTCGCGGCCTCGTCGATCGCCCGCTTGTTGTCCTCGAGCGCTCCGGCGATCCCGGCTTCGTCGGATGCCGTCAGGAAGCCGCCGCGGCAGAGCGAGGAGACGCGCAGCCCGGCGTCGCGTACGAGCTTGGCTGCCTTCTCCACCCCGGCCTCGTGCACGCGGTCGCGCCACAGCCCCAGGGCGGGGATGCCGGCGCGCGCCGCTCCGTCGACGGCCTCGGCGAGCGTCCAGGAGTTGGTGGTCTTGGTGTTGAGCGAGAGGCGTTCCAGCCCGGTGATGCTGTCGGTCACTGGTCGACTCCTTGCACGGTGAGGAAGGCGCGCATGCGTGCGGCCGCGAGGTCGGGGTTGGTCAGCAGGCCGGCCGCGTCGGCCAGCCGGAACACCTCGGCCAGATGGGGCACCGAGCGGCCGGCGTGCAGGCCGCCGGCCATCGAGAACCCGGGCTGGTGGCCGTTGAGCCAGGAGAGAAACGCGATCCCGGTCTTGTAGTAGTAGGTCGGCGCCTCGAAGATCTTCCGGCCGAGCGCCTGGGTGCTCTCCAGCAGCGCGCGGGCCTCGTCCGGCTCTCCCCGGTCGAGCGCCTGCAGCGCGGCCGACGCGGCCGGGTAGATCGCGGCGAAGATGCCGAGCAGCGCGTGCGAGAACTCGCCCTCACCGGTGCCCTCGCCGACGATCAGCTCGGGATAGTTGAAGTCGTCCCCCGTGTAGAGCCGTACGCCGAGGGGCAGTGCCCGGCGGAGCCCGACCTCGTGCTCGGCGTCGAGGAGCGAGACCTTGACCCCGTCGACCTTGCCCGGGCGGGCACGGATGACGTCGAGGAACGTCTCGGTCGCCTCCTCGACCGAGGAGGAGCCCCAGTAGCCCGCCAGCGCCGGGTCGAACATGTCGCCCAGCCAGTGCAGGATCACCGGGCTCTCGGCCTCGTCGAGGAGGGTCGCGTAGACCTCGGCGTAGTCGTCGGCGCCGCGGGCGACGCGGGCCAGCGCGCGCGAGGCCATCACGATCGTGGTCGCGCCGGTGTCGGCGACGACCTTCATCTGCTCGCGGTAGGCGTCGACGACGGTGGCCAGACCTTGTCTGCCTTCGGGGACAGCGGCCAGGGTGAGCTGGTCGGTGCCGGCGCCGCAGGCGATCGACCCGCCCACGGTGGCCGCCTCGGCGGCCGAGCGGCGGATCAGGTCGGCCGCGGCGGTCCAGTCGACCCCCATGCCGCGCTGGGCGGTGTCCATCGCCTCGGCGACGCCGAGTCCGTAGGACCACAGCTCGTGCCGGTAGGCCAGGGTGCGGTCCCAGTCGATGTCAGCTGGGGCACCGGGCACGTTCTCGGCGAGCGTGCGGGGGACGACGTGTGCGGCGGCGTACGCGGTGCGGGAGGTGAACGGCGCACTCGGCTTCGTCCACTCCCTGGGGGCCGTGAGCGCGTGGAGCTCGGTGCCGCCGTCGGGCAGCGGGAGGCGTACGGAGGTCACAGCTGGATCTCTCCGAGCTCGATCCGGCGGCCCTCGGCAGACGAGGTGAGCCCAGCCTCGGCGAGCCTCACTCCGCGGACCCCCGCCATGAAGTCGTAGGGGTGCTCGCCGTCGCCCTCGACGTAGCGGATGAACTGCTCCCACTGGGCCTTGAAGCCGTTGTCGAAGGGCTGGTTGTCGGGCACCTCGGACCACAGGTCGCGGAATCGGATGCTCTCGACCAGGTCGGGGTTCCAGACCGGCTTCGGGGTCAGGTTGCGGTCCTGGGCAACACAGTGGTGCAGGCCGGCGACGGCGGAGCCGTGGGTGCCGTCGACGTGGAACTCGACCAGCTCACCGCGGTTGACCCGGGTGGCCCACGAGGAGTTGATCTGCGCGACGATCCCGCCCTCGAGCTCGAAGATGCCGTAGGCGGAGTCGTCGGCGGTGGCGGCGTACGCGTCGCCCTTCTCGTCCCAGCGCTCGGGGATGTGGGTGACGACCTTGGCGGTGACGGCCTCGACCTTGCCGAAGAGGTTCTCCAGGACGTAGTTCCAGTGGGGGAACATGTCGGTGGTGATGCCGCCGCCGTCCTCCTTGCGGTAGTTCCAGCTCGGCCGCTGGGCGGGCTGCAGGTCGCCCTCGAAGACCCAGTAGCCGAACTCGCCGCGCACGCTGAGGATGCGGCCGAAGAACCCCGACTCGACCAGGCGGCGGAGCTTGAGCAGACCCGGCAGGTAGAGCTTGTCGTGGACGACGCCGCTCTTCACTCCCGCCTCGGCCGCCAGGCGGGCCAGGCGCAGCGAGCCCTCGACGTCGTCGGCGATCGGCTTCTCGGTGTAGACGTGCTTGCCGGCGGCGATCGCCTTGGTGATCGCGGTTTCGCGGACGTTGGTCAGCTGGGAGTCGAAGTAGACGGTGTCCTCGGCGTTGGCGAGGGCGTCGTCGAGATCGGTGGTCCAACGGTCCAGGCCATGCTCCTTGGCGATGTCCTGGAGCTTCTCGGCATTGCGTCCGACCAGGATCGGGTCGGGCAGGATCCGGGTGCCGTCGGAGAGCTCGACACCGCCCTGCTCCTGGATCGCCAGGATGCTGCGCACCAGGTGCTGGCGGTAGCCCATGCGTCCGGTGACGCCGTTCATGATGATGCCGAGCCGTCGTGTGGCCATGTGAGGGTTCCTCGTCTGCTGGAATCGCGGGAAAGCGATGGGGGAAAGCGCTTTCCAGTACGGTATGGCAAATGTGATGGCCGTCGCAAGAGGGCGTTCCGCCTGGCCGGCGTTCAACCCGGCCGAGTCGGCGCGTCTGCCTCAGCCAGGAACGTCGAGTCGGCGCGTCTGTCCCATGTCAGGAGCGCGGGGGAGTGCTCTCCCGCAGTACGACCTCGCCGTGGACGGACCGCTTGCGCAGCTCCGTCGACGGCTTGCCGAGGACGAGCTCGAGCGCGAGCCGGCCGATGTCGGCCAGGGGGAGACGTACGGTGGTCAGCCCCGGCGTCACGTCGCGCAGCGTGGCGATGTCGTCGAAGCCGGCGACGGCCAGCTCGGGCCCGACCTCGACGCCGGCCTGCCGGCAGGCGGCCAGGGCGCCGACCGCCATCAGGTCGTTGACCGCGAAGACGCAGTCCACCTCCGTGCCGTCGTTCCGGCCGTCCTCGAGCAGGCGGGTCATCGCCCGGCGCCCGCCGTCGCGGCTGAACTCGTCGGAGACGTACGCCGGCTCCGAGCCGGTCGCCTCCAGCCATCCCTCCGCGAAACCGGCGTGACGCTCGGCCGACACCAAGAGGTCCTTGGGGCCGGTGAGCACCGCGGCGCGGCGGTAGCCGAGGCCGACCAGCCGATCGGCAAGAGCCTTGGCGCCGCCGTGGTTGTCGATCACCACGGTGTCGACCGGCAGGCGCGGCTGGCTGATCGCGGCCGCCCGGCCGCCGCCGTCCAGGTAGGACGTCAGCAGGTCGGCGACCTCGCTGGTGTGGCGTACGTCGGCCGTGTCGCTTCCCGCCAGCACGATCGCCCGGCTGCGCTGGCGTCGTAGCGCGGCCAGGAACTTCTGCTCGCGCTCGGGCTGGCCGCCGGTGTTGCACAGCATCACCAGCAGGCCGTGTTTCTCGGCCTCGTCGGCCAGGCCGCCCGCGATGGTGGAGAAGTAGGGGTCGGAGATGTCCTTCACCAGGAGGCCGACCGTCTCGGTCGAGCCGCGCGCCATCGCCTGGGCGTTGGCGTTGGGCGTGTAGCCGAGCTTGTTGGCCGCAGCCAGGACCCGTTCCTGCAGTTCGGGGCGCACCACCCGGTCGCTCCCGTTCAACGCGCGCGACGCGGTGGCCAGCGAGACCCCTGCCTCGCGGGCGACATCGCTCAGCGTCGCTGCGCGCTCTCCGGCCAACTGACTCTCCTTCGGCTTCCGCTTCTGGAGCCTAAGGCATCCACTGAAGACGTACGCCCGCTCCTGCTCCGGCCGAGTCGGCGGTCAGGGGCGTCCCAGGGTGGAGGCGCGGGCGACGAGCTCGGGGGTGAAGACGACCTGTTGGTGCTCATGGGCGGGGTCGCCGACCTCGTCGAGGAGCAGCTCGGCGGCGCGGCGGCCGAGATCCTGGCGGGGCTGGCGTACGGAGGTGAGCGGCACGGCCGCGGCCGCGGCGAACTCGATGTCGTCGTAGCCGACGATCGCGAGGTCGCCGGGCACGGTCCGGCCGCCGGAGATCGTCTGCTGGAGCAGGCCGAGCGCGAGCAGGTCGTTGGCGCAGAAGGCGGCGGTGGGGCGGCGCCGGGCGGGCAGCCCGACGAGCCGCTCGCCGGCGGCGCGGCCACTCGCGACGGTCGGGGCCTCGCAAGCGAGGAACACCAGGTCCTCGGGCGGCAGCCCGGCCTCGGCCCAGGCCTGCCGGGCGCCCTCGCCGCGGTCGCGGACCTGTCCGATCGACTCCGGCCCACCGACGTATGCCACCCGCTTGTGGCCCGCGTCGATGAGGTGCTCGACGGCGAGCCGCCCGCCGAGGACGTCGTCGACGGCGACGGAGCAGAACGACGACCCGGACCGGGTGCGGTCCACGATGACGACCGGGGTGCCCCGCTCGATCAGCTGGTCCAGCTGCGGGTCGTCGGGGTCGACCGGGGTGATCAGGATCCCCTGGACCCGCTGCTGTTGCAGGTGGGCCAGGTGGGCGCCCTCGCGGGCCGAGCGGCCGTCGCTGTTGCACAGGAACAGCGAGAGCCCGGCCGTCTCGGCGGCCAGCTCGATGCCACGGGCCACGTCGGTGAAGAACGGGTTGCCGGCGTCGAGCATGACGTAGGCCAGCGACTGGGTGCTGCCGGTGCGCAGCGAGCGCGCCGACTCGTTGCGTACGAAGCCGAGGTCGGCCATCGCACGCTCCACCCGCTCGCGTGTCGTCCGGCTGACCCGGTCGGGGCGGTTGAGCACGTTGGACACCGTGCCGAGGGAGACGCCGGCGGTCGCTGCGACATCCTTGACCGAGGCGCTGCGCGGGGTACCCGCAGCTGGGGTGATCGCCACCTGGGCTCCTTCCTGAAACGTTCAATCGCAGCATAGGCCGTGGGCGGAGCTGTGACGAGGAAGGACGCTACCGGGATTGACCGATGTCGGACATGCTCATTAGCGTCCGTGCCTAAATCGTTTCATCGGAGGTCGTCATGGAGCGCGTCTGCTTCCAGCTGCAGGTCAAGCCCGAGCGCATCGAGGAGTACAAGCGGCGCCACGCCGCCGTCTGGCCCGACATGCTCCGGGCGCTCGCGGAGACCGGATGGCACAACTACTCCCTGTTCCTCCGCCCCGACGGCCTGCTCATCGGGTACGTCGAGACCCCCTCGATCGAGGCTGCTCGGGCGGGGATGGCGGCCACCGAGGTCAACGCCCGCTGGCAGGCGGAGATGGCGGAGTTCTTCGAGGACCTCGACGGTGTCGCGCCCGACGAGGGCTTCCTGCGCCTCGAGGAGGTCTTCCACCTCGAGGACCAGCTCGGTCGCGCCTGACGTCTGGCTCGAGACCCGCGGGCGAGTGTTGGCCCGAACTGAAACGCAACGAAACCCGTCCTCCTCTTGACGCAAGTGACGTGCGCCACTAACGTCGGATGCGCGCTTTGAAACCTTTCAACCGCACACAGAGAGGCTCTCCGATGACGACGTTCGACCAGATCTCGGGCGACCTGGCCGCCCTCGAGATCGAGGTCCCCTCGTGGGCCTACGGAAACTCGGGGACCCGGTTCAAGGTCTTCGGCACCCCCGGCACACCGCGCACCCCCGAGGAGAAGGTCGCCGACGCGGCCACAGTCCACCGCTTCACCGGCCTGGCGCCGAGCGTCGCGCTGCACATCCCGTGGGACAAGGTCGATGACTACGCGGCCCTGCGCACCTACGCCGAGGACCAGGGGATCGCGCTCGGCACGATCAACTCCAACACCTTCCAGGACGACGACTACAAGCTCGGCGCGCTCACCCACACCGACGCGAAGATCCGGCAGAAGGCGATCGACCACCACTTCGAGTGCATCGAGGTGATGAACGCGACCGGCTCGCGCGACCTGAAGATCTGGCTCGCCGAGGGGTCCAACTATCCCGGCCAGGCCGACATGCGCGGCCGCCAGGACCGGCTCGCCGAGTCGCTCGCGACCATCTACGAGCGCCTCGGTGAGGAGCAGCGCCTGGTGCTCGAGTACAAGTTCTTCGAGCCGGCGTTCTACCACACCGACGTCCCCGACTGGGGCACATCTTTCGCGCAGGTCAGCGCGCTCGGCGACCGGGCCGTCGTCTGCCTCGACACCGGCCACCACGCGCCGGGAACCAACATCGAGTTCATCGTGATGCAGCTGCTGCGGCTGGGGAGGCTCGGCTCCTTCGACTTCAACAGCCGCTTCTACGCCGACGACGACCTGATCGTCGGTGCGGCCGACCCGTTCCAGCTCTTCCGGATCCTCGTCGAGGTGGTCCGTGGCGGCGGGTTCAAGCCCGTGGCCGAGGGCGGGGTCGCCTTCATGCTCGACCAGTGCCACAACATCGAGAAGAAGATCCCGGGCCAGATCCGGTCCGTGCTCAACGTCCAGGAGATGTCCGCACGGGCGCTCCTCCTCGACACCGATGCTCTCGCCGCGGCGCAGGAGGACGGCGACGTACTCCTGGCCAACGAGATCTTCATGGACGCCTTCTACACCGACGTACGCGCCGACCTCGGCGGGTGGCGTGAGGACCGTGGCCTGCCCGCGGACCCGATGCGCGCCTATCTCGCCAGCGGCTACCAGGAACAGATCGAAGCCGCCCGTGTCGGCGGCACCCAGGCCGGATGGAACTGAACAGATGACCACTGCAGAAGACCTGATCGCGCGCTCGAACCGACTCGGCGCAGATCCGAAGAACACCAACTACGCCGGCGGCAACACCTCGGCGAAGGGCGTCGAGCGCGACCCGGTGACCGGCGAGGACGTGGAGCTCCTCTGGGTGAAGGGCTCGGGCGGAGACCTGGGCACCCTCAAGCCGGAGGGCCTGGCTGTCCTGCGGCTCGACCGGATGCGCGCGCTCGTCGACGTCTACCCGGGTGTCGAGCGCGAGGACGAGATGGTCGCGGCGTTCGACTACTGCCTGCACGGCAAGGGCGGCGCCGCGCCGTCGATCGACACCGCGATGCACGGCCTCGTGGACGCCGCGCACGTCGACCACCTGCACCCCGACTCCGGCATCGCGATCGCCACGGCGGTCGACGGCGAGGCGCTGACCAAGGAGATCTTCGGCGACAAGGTCGTGTGGGTGCCGTGGCGCCGGCCGGGCTTCCAGCTCGGTCTCGACATCGCCGAGATCAAGGAGAAGAACCCGCACGCGATCGGGTGCGTCCTCGGCGGCCACGGCATCACGGCCTGGGGCGCCACGAGCGCCGCGGCCGAGGCCGGCTCGCTGTGGATCATCGACACGGCGGCGTCGTACAT
>JALZDD010000086.1 GCA_030862715.1 Actinomycetota bacterium
GCGGCGGGTACGCCGGCGTGATGGCCGCGAACCGACTCACCAAGCGCGACGACATCGCCATCACCCTGGTCAACTCGCGCGACCACTTCGTCGAGCGGATCCGGCTGCACCAGCTGGTCGGCGGCACTTCCGAGGCGGTGGTGTCCTACGCCGACGTCCTGAGTCCGCGGGTCCGTCTGCACGTCGGCACGGTGAGCGCGATCGACGCCGCCGCGCGGACGGTCGCGCTCGAGGACGGGCAGGAGGTGGCGTACGACTATCTGGTCTATGCCGTCGGCAGCACCGGCGAGACGCAGGTGGCAGGGGCGCGGCAGCATGCCTTCGGCATCTCGACCTACGAGGAGGCGACCCGGCTGCGAGCCGCGCTGGAGACGACGCCGGCCGACGCGCCGGTGGTCGTCGTCGGCGGCGGCCCGACCGGCATCGAGGTCTCCTCCGAGCTCGCCGAAGCCGGCCGAAACGTGGCTCTGATCTGCGGCGACAGGCTCGGCCCGTGGCTGCACGAGAAGGGTCGAGCGGATGCCGAGCGCGCCCTACGGCGGCTGGGCGTCGGCATCGTCGAGGGCGCCCGGGTGGCGGAGGTGCTGGACGGCCGCGTACGCCTCGACAACGGCCGCGAGCTGACCAGCTCGGTGACGATCTGGACCGCCGGGTTCACCACGCCGGACCTGGCGCGCGCGAGCGGGCTCTCCACTGACGAGCTCGGGCGGCTGGTCACCGACGAGACGCTCACCAGCGTCGACGACGACCGGATCGTCGCGACCGGGGACGCCGCGGCGCCGTCGGGGCTGGCGTACCGGATGAGCTGCCAAGCTGCCAATCAGCTCGGGCCGCTGGCCGCGGAGACGGTGCTGAGCCGACTCGAGGGCGCCACGCCGCAACCGGTCAGCATCGGCTTCGTGGGACAGTGCATCAGCATCGGCCGCGGACTCGGCCTGGTGAACTTCGCCCGCCGCGACGACTCCGCCGTGGGCGGCCGCCTCCGTGGCGTGCCTGCGGCGAAGGTCAAGGAGCTGATCTGCCGCAGCACGATCTGGGCCCTGGGGATGGAGGCGCGTCACCCGGGCTCCGCGATCGGCTTCAAAGACAGGTCGCGCGCCGCACGCGTCCAGGCGGCAGCGGTCACACCGCTGGTCCGGGAGCCCAGCCTGTGAGTCTCGCGGTCACCGTCGTCGCCTGGCTCCTGGCCGCGCTCCTGCTCGTCGTCGGGGTGGCCCAGCTGGTCACCCCCGGCAAGGTGGAGCCGCCGGTCCCGGAGTGGTGGCCGGCCAAGCGGCTGACGGTGTACGCCTCCGGGGTCGCCGAGGTGGTGATCGGGATCGGCCTGCTGGTCTCGGCCTGAGGTCTCGTCCGGCGGTTTCGGGAGGAGTTCAAGCAGCGGTCGTACGGCGGTCGCCACGGGATCACGCGCCACCGTCAGGTTGAGGGCAACCCTCACCGAAAGAGATCCCGATGCGTACCTTCGTCCGGTCGCTGACCGCGGTGCTCGCCGCGGCCGCGTTCCTCTCCCCCACCACCGCCACCGCGAGCACGACCGACTCCGCGCGGCCCCCCGCCGACCTCGGTACGCCGCACCCGCAGGCGCATGCCCACAACGACTACGAGCACGAGCGTCCGCTGCTCGACGCCCTGGAGCACGGCTTCACGAGCGTCGAGGCCGACGTGTGGCTGGTCGACGGCGAGCTCCTGGTGGCGCACGACGCGGAGGACCTCGCCCCGACACGGACGCTCGAGGGTCTCTACCTCGCCCCGCTCAAGAAGCTCGTCAGCGGCAAGGGACGCGACGTCTATCCGGGCTACGACGGGACCTTCCAGCTCCTCATCGACATCAAGAACACCGGCGAGGCGACCTACGCGGCGATCGAGAAGGAGCTCGGGGGCTACGAGGAGCTCTTCACCCGCTACGAGAACGGCACCGTCAAGGACGGCCCGGTCGAGGCGGTCATCAGCGGTGACCGGCCGCTGGAGACGATGCGGAGGGCGACCGAGCGGCTCAGCTTCTACGACGGCCGGATGAGCGACCTCCACTCCGGCATACCGGCCTCCCTGATGCCGCTGGTCAGCGACAACTGGACCAAGGTCTTCGTCTGGCAGGGCATCGGCCCGATGCCGGAGACCGAGCGCCGCAAGCTCCACGAGATCGTCGACCACGCCCATGCCCAGGGCTACCGGGTGCGCTTCTGGGCGACGCCGGACACCGACGGTCCCGCGCGCGAGGCGGTCTGGACCGAGCTGCTCGCAGCCGGGGTCGACCACATCAACACCGACGACCTCGCCGCCCTCGACGCCTTCCTGTCCGACAGAGCCTGACCGAGAACCGATAGCGGGGAGCTCACCGCCGGATCGGCGGCCATCCGGCGACGTCGCACTGACCGTGCTCGTTGCTCCCGGCCGCGAGGACGGTCCCGTCCGCCCGCAGTCCCAGCGTGTGTCGGGACCCGGCGGCCACCGCGACTATCTCGCGCCAGTCGGCGACGTCGCACTGGCCGGCGTCGTTGCCACCGACGGCCAATGCGCGGCCGTCGGTGGTGACGGCGACGGTGTGGTAGCTCCCGGCGGCCACTCCCACGACATCACGCCAGGTCTCGACACCACACGCCCCGGCGCCGCGATCACCGACCGCGAGCACGCGTCCGGCGCTGGTCAGCCCGACCGTGTGAAGGTAGCCGGCCGCCACGGCGACCAGGCCGCCCCATGCACCGACGGCGCACTGCCCGCGGCGATCGTTACCCACCGCCATCGCGGTTCCGTCAGCTCTGAGGCCGACCGAGTGCCAGTCGCCGCAGGCCAGCGCGGCGATCTCGCGCCACGAGCTCACCTCGCAGGCGCCTTCGGCGCGCCTCCCCGCGGCGAGCACCGTGCCGTCGGCACGCAGCCCCAGCGTGCGACGCCAGCCTGCGGCCACAGCGGTCACCTCGCGCCAGGAGCCCACCTCGCACTGACCCTCGTTGTTCCAGCCCGTCGCCACCACGGTGCCGTCGGACCGGAGCCCGACGCTGTGGGACCGTCCGGTGTTCGAGGCCGTGTGCACGTTGCCTGCCGCCACGGCGACGACATCGGCCCATTCATCGGTGCGGCACTCCCCCGCCGCCCCGGCACCGGCAGCGACGACGGTGCCGTCCTTGCACAGCCCCAGCGAGTGGCGCGGCCCTGCCGACACTTCCCCGATGGTCATGGCGTCATCGTTCCAGCGCGCCCGGCACGGCGTCGAACCGTTTACGGCAGACGTACGTCCCGATTCAGCGCCATGCCCGGGCTGCATGTCACAGTCCCCGGCGCTGCCTCGTCCTAGGGGGCAAGATGGACCGAGGAGGACCTGTTGATGACATCAGAAGCCGAGTTCGAGGAGCTGCGCCCGCTGCTGTTCTCGATCGCCTACCGCATCCTCGGCAGCGTGAGCGAGGCGGAGGACGCGGTGCAGGAGACCTGGCTCCGGCTGGAGGCGACCTCGACCGAGCCCGACTCGCTCAAGGCCTACCTGTCGACCGTGGTCACCCGCATCTCCCTCGACGTGCTGCGCTCCGCGCGGGTCCGGCGGGAGACGTACGTCGGGCCGTGGTTCCCCGAGCCGCTGCCGACCGACAGCCACGTCGACGAGCATGCGGGCCTCTACGCCAGCCCGGAGCGTGCGACGGAGCTGGCCGACTCGGTGTCGATGGCCGCGCTGCTGCTCCTCGAGCGGCTCAGTCCGCTGGAGCGGGCGGTCTTCGTGCTGCGTGAGGTCTTCCACTTCGGCTTCGCCGACATCGCCGCGGCGGTCGACCGCTCCGAGGCCGCCTGCCGGCAGCTCGCCTCCAGGGCCCGCCGTCACATGGACGAGGGCAAACCGCGGTTCGAGGCCGACCGGCGCAAGCGGGTCGAGCTGTCGACCCGGTTCTTCGAGGCGCTGCGCGACGGCGACCTCGACCGGCTCCAGGCGCTGCTGGCCGCCGATGTCGAGACCGTGAACGACGGTGGTGGCGTCGCCGGCGGCGCCGGTGGCCGGTTCGGTGCGGAGAAGGCCGCTCGCATCCTTGTCGCGGCGGTGCCGCCGCTGCTCGCCATCGGCGCCCGCCTCGAGCAGCGCGAGCTCAACGGCGAGCCGGGCGCCATCCTGCGCGACCCCGACGGAGCCATCCTCGGCACCTGGACCCTCGACATCCTCGATGGCCAGATCCAGCGGATCCGCTCGGTCACCAACCCCGAGAAGCTGGGCCACCTGGGCCCGGTCGCCGACCTGAAGGACGTCGTACGCCGCCGCAACCGCCACCGCCGCGGACTGTGACTGACGGTCACAGCCCGCGACGCGGGGGTTGAGCGGGTCGGAGGATCAGACCGTCGCGCCCTGTCGGGCCAGCCGCCGCACGCCGAGGTCGGCGGTGCGTACGTCCTTGGTCTCGCGGGCGGTCAGGGCGGCGACCGACGCGACGAGGCAGACGACCGCGGTGTAGCCGGCAGTGACGACCCAGCCACCCTCCTGTACGCCACCCAGGGCGGTGACGATCGAGGGCGTGAACCCGGCCAGCATGAAGCCTATCTGGGTGCCGATCGCGACACCGGAGAAGCGCACCGGGGTCGAGAACATCTCGCCGTAGAACGACGGCCAGGTCGCGTTCGCTGCCGCGTAGCCGAAGGAGAAGGTGACGATCGCGAGCGCGAAGACGAGCAGCTCGTTGCCCTGGCTCATCGAGAGCAGGTAGAACGGCATCATCACCGCGCTGGCCACGGCGCCGTAGATGAAGACCGGCTTGCGCCCGATCCGGTCCGCGAGCCGGCCGAACATCGGCTGCGTGAACAACGCGACGACGTTGGCCGCGACGACCAGCCACAGCGTGATCGAATCGACCATGCCGACCGCGACGCCGTAGGCGATGGCCAGGTTGCCGAAGACCGTGGAGACGGCCGCGATGAAGGCGCAGCAGATGACCCGCAGCACGTCGACCCAATGGTCACGCAGCAAGACCGCGAGGGGCAGCTTGGCGACCTCGTTGTTGGCCTTGGCCTCCTCGAACTCCGGAGTCTCGTTGAGGCGGCTGCGGATGAAGAACGCCACCACGACGACGATCGCGGAGAGCCAGAACGGGATACGCCAGCCGATGCCGTACTTGATGTCGTCGGGCAGCGCGACGACCGGGATGAAGACGAGCGCGGCCAGGATCTGGCCGCCCTGGGTGCCGGTGAGGGTCCAGGACGTGTAGAAGGAGCGCTTGTCGTCGGGGGCGTGCTCGAGCGTGAGCGAGCTGGCGCCGGCCTGCTCGCCCGCGGCCGAGAGCCCCTGGAGCAGCCGGCAGAAGACCAGCAGTGCGGGCGCGATCCAGCCGGCCTGGTCGTACGTCGGCAGACAGCCGATCAGGAAGGTGCCGCCACCCATCAGCAGAAGGGTGAACAGCAGCACCTTCCGGCGGCCGATCCGGTCACCGAAGTGACCGACGAAGACCGCGCCGACAGGGCGGGCGACGTACGCGAACGCGAACGTCGCGAACGACATCACCAGCGCGGCATCGCCGGTGCTGGGGAAGAAGACGTGCGGAAAGATGAGCGCCGCGGCAGAGCCGAAGACGAAGAAGTCGTAGTACTCGACGGCACTGCCCATGAAGCTGGCCAGCGCGGCCCGTACCGGGGTCTTGCCTTCTTGGTTCACTGTGCTGTCGGTGTCAGGTCCCGCCATCGGGGTCCTCCTCGGGTTTGTCCCGCGGTCCTGACCGCGGGTTGGTGGGGGTGTCTGAAGATCTGGATCTGAAGCTGGGAGTCAGCCGGCCGCGGCCAGCTCGCGCAGGTGGGCGAGCATGCGCTCGGCATCGGGGTCGATGCCGGTGATCAGCCGGAAGGCGTCGACGGCCTGGTAGACCGCCATGTGTCCTCCGTGGAGCGTCCGGCAGCCGACCTCACGCGCCGCCTGCAGCAGCGCGGTGTCCAGAGGCCGGTAGACGATGTCCGCGACCCACAGGGGGCGTCGGTCGCTTCGCTCCCCGCCGGCTCGCGCCTCGGGGCGGAGGAGAGTCGTGTCCAGCGGCGTACCGGGGTGGTCGGCCATGCCGACCGGGGTGCAGTTGACCAGTCCGTCGGCCTCGGGCAGGAGTGCCGCCAGCTTGTCGACGTGGCTCGCCTCGACGGTGCTCTCCGGGTGGTGCCGCCGGATCTCCTCGACGCGCGCCTGGGCACGGTCGAGGTCCATGTCGGCGATGAACAGTCTGCAGGCTCCCTGCGCCACGAGCGCGTGAGCGACGGCCGAGCCCGCCCCGCCCGCACCGAGCTGCACGACAGTGCCGAGCGGGGCACCCGGCATCCCGGTGCGCAGGGCGTGACCGAACCCGGTCGTGTCGGTGTTGTAGCCGACCGCACCCTCGTCGGTGAAGACGACTGTGTTCACAGCACCGAGCTGGGCCGCGGTCTCGTCGAGCCGGTCGAGGTGCTCGATCACGAGCTCCTTGCACGGGTGGGTGATGTTGAGCGCGTCGAAGCCGAGCCGTCGAGCCTCCCGCATCAGGTCGCCCACGCCCTCGGCAGGGACGCCCAGCTCGGTGATGTCGAGCGTCTTGTAGACGTACGACAACCCGTGCTCGAACCCTTCGCGCATGTGCAGCGCCGGACTCAGCGAGGGTCCTACTCCCGCGCCGATCAGGCCGACAAGAAACGAAGACTTCATCCAGACGATCCTTAATGTACGAACTAGTACGTTACGAGAGTGAAGGGGATCACACCCCGCCCCGCGTCGTCAACCCCCGCACAGCAAGAGAGCCCGTCCCCGCGGCGCGGGAACGGGCTCTTCAGGGGCGTGCATCAATGAGCGGTGAGCCAGCCGACGACGATGTCACCGAGGATGCGGCGGTGGCGCTCGCGTACGTCGGGGGCGAGCATGTCGCGGCCGAAGAGGAAGCCGAAGGTGGCGCTGTTGGCGACCTGGAAGACGCAGTAGGAGCTGATCATCATGTGCACGTCGATGGCGTCGACGTCGGCGCGCAGCTCACCGGAGGCGCGACCGCGGGCGAGGACCTCGTCGAGGAGGGAGGCGGCCGGCGTACCGAGGTCGCGCAGCGACTCGACCTTCCCCAGGTGCTGGCCGTGGTGGATGTTCTCGACCGAGACGAGACGGATGAAGGCCGGGTGGTCGTGGTGGTGGTCGAAGGTCAGCTCGGCGATCCGCCGCACCGCCTCGACGGGACTCAGGTGGTCGGCATGCAGGCTCTGCTCCCTCTCGCGGATGCGGCGATAGGCGGCCTCGAGGACGGCGAGGTAGAGCCCCTCCTTGCCGCCGAAGTAGTAGTAGATCATCCGCTTCGTGGTGCGGGTGCGCTCGGCGATCTCGTCTACCCGCGCACCGGAGTAGCCCTGCTCGGAGAAGATCTCGGTCGCGATCTCGATCAGATCGGCCCGAGTGCGTTCGGCATCACGCGACTGAACCATGCCCCGAGCCTAGAGCACGACCGGCTTCCCAACGCGGACCAATGTATGTACCGTTTCGTACATTAGCGACGAACGGAGAACCATGCGCACCTCGATCGCCACGGTCTGTCTCAGCGGCGGCCTGGTCCAGAAGATGTACGCCGCGGCCGAAGCCGGCTTCGATGCGATCGAGATCTTCGAGCCCGACCTCATCGCCGCACCGCAGTCCCCCGAGGAGATCCGGGCGCTGGCCGACCGACTCGGGCTCACCCTCGACCTCTACCAGCCCTTCCGCGACGCCGAGGGCGTCGACGAGACCGCCTTCCAGGACGTGCTGCACCGCGCCGAGGCGAAGTTCCGGCTGATGCGACGGCTCGGCATCGACCTGATGCTGGTCTGCAGCAACGTCGGCACCGCGACCGTCGACGACGACGAGGTCTCCGCGGGACAGCTGCGGCGGCTGGGTGATCTGGCGGCGACGTACGACATCCGGCTCGCCTACGAGGCGCTCGCCTGGGGACGGTTCATCGACGACTACCGGCGCTCGTGGCGCATCGTCGAGCTCGCCGACCACCCCAACGTCGGGATCTGCCTGGACAGCTTCCACATCCTCTCGCGCGGCCACGACCCCAAGCAGGTCGAGGAGATCCCGGCGGAGAAGATCTTCTTCCTGCAGCTCGCCGACGCTCCTGCGCTCAGCATGGACGTGCTCTCCTGGAGCCGTCACCACCGGCTCTTCCCCGGCGAGGGCAGCTTCGACCTGCCGGCGTTCCTCGGCCACGTGCTGCGCGCCGGCTACGACGGCCCGCTGTCGCTGGAGGTCTTCAACGACACCTTCCGCCAGACCGACCCGGTCCGCACCGCCCGCCAGGCCCAGCGCTCGCTGCGCTGGCTCGCCGACCGTACCGCCGACCTACTGGGCGAGGAGGGCGGCCGCTCGCTCCCCCGACTGCCCCAGGTGGCCGCGCCGGAGGCCTTCGACTTCGTCGAGATCAAGGCACCGGACACCTCCGGCGTCGAGGTGCTGCTCGAGCAGCTCGGCTTCGACTTCGGGGGCCGTCACCGCAGCAAGCAGGTGCGGCTGTGGACCTGGGGCGCGGCCCGCGTCGTGTGCAACGACGTGCCCAGCGCCTCCCCCGTGCCGCGCATCGCGGCCGTCGGCTTCGACGTCGCCGACTCGGACCCGGCCGCCGAGCGCGCCGCCCGGCTGATGGCGCCGCCGGTCCACCGCCGGACGTACGCCGGGGAGCAGGCCCTGCGCGCCTTCACCTCCCCCGACGGCACCGAGGTCTTCCTCTCGCACGCGGAGGACTGGATCGGTGAGTTCGACGGCGGGGTCTCGAGCACCGACGGACACGCCGTGCGGATCGACCACGTCAACCTGGTCCAGCCCTGGCACAGCTTCGACGAGGCGGTCCTCTTCTACACCAGCGTGCTGTCGCTGACCCCGCAGCCGACCCAGGAGGTCGCCGGCCCGGCCGGTCTCGTACGCAGCCAGGTGATGAGCTCGCCGGCCGGCGGCGTACGCCTTCCGCTCAACCTGCTCCCGACCGGGCAGCTCCCCAACGATCAGCAGGGCCACGCCCAGCACATCGCGCTCGCCTGCCACGACATCATCGGCGTCGTCGCGGCCGCTCGGGAGCGCGGTCTGCGGCCGCTCCAGGTCCCGGGCAACTACTACGACGACCTGGTCGCCCGCTTCGGCCTCACCGACGACCTCGTCACCACCCTGCGCGATCTCGATCTGCTCTACGACCGCGACGCCGACGGCGAGTACCTGCACTGCTACACCGAGACCGTCGGCGAGGTCTTCTTCGAGCTCGTCGAGCGCCGCGACCGCTACGACGGCTACGGCGCCGGCAACGCCCCCGTACGCCTCGCCCAACAGTCCCGCTGAGTCGGCTCATCCTGACCAAAGAAACCGCCGAGTCGGCGCGTTATGACGCGCCGACTCGGGCTCTTGTGACTGATGTGTGGGTCATGTCCTGCCGGGTAGGACGGGTCGGTGTCCGCCGAGGCTGAGCATGAGGATGGCGATGAGGGCGTCGGGGTTCTTGAACCCGAATGCCATGCGG
>JALZDD010000090.1 GCA_030862715.1 Actinomycetota bacterium
CCGCATGGCATTCGGGTTCAAGAACCCCGACGCCCTCATCGCCATCCTCATGCTCAGCCTCGGCGGACACCGACCCGTCCTACCCGGCAGGACATGACCCACACATCAGTCACAAGAGCCCGAGTCGAAGAGCATACGTGCGAACTGCTCGTCCAGCGTCCCGTGTTGGTACGCGAGGATCACGAACGTCACGGCAAGGGTCAACAAGGCCGGGAGAGCGACTCGCGCGATGGCGCCAGCGATCATGGTGACCGCGATCCAGAGACACGTCGTGCCCGTGACCACCAGGCCTTCGACATAGGCCCTTCGCGCCTCGTCCGGTATCCATTCCGGCCCGAGGCTGGCGAAGCGGATCTGTGCCGCGGCGGCGACCGCTACCGCGATGCCAATCAGGAAGACCGCGTACGTCTTCCCGATCTGTTTCCCCAGACCCATCACAATTTCGCCCACGTTCACGTGCGGAGCCTGCCGCACCGAGGGCTCACTCCGCGCCCGATGTCACCAAACTGTCGCCATACGCCGGTAGGCGACGCCCCTGACCCGCGAATCCCGCGCCGAGCAGGCTCGTTCTAACCGAGATTTCCGTCGAGCCGGCGCGTTAGGACGCGCCGACTCGGCGCTTCGCCTTCGGCCACGGCATGCACCGCTGCGTCGGCGCCGAGCTCGCCCGCATGGAGCTCCGCGCCGCCCTCACCGGCCTCGCCCGCCGCTTCCCCGACCTGGCCATGGCCACCGACGACCCCGGCGACCTCGGCCGGCGCGACCCCTCCGTCGTCTACAGCCTCGACCGCCTCCCCGTCCGCCTGGCCAAGGACCCCGTCCCCGCCTGATCAGGCGGCCTCACGTGAGGCCGACCATGATCCACACCAGCACACCCGCGTAGATCCCCACGCAGATCCACTCACATGTGGCGCGCGATGCCGCGGGGATCGCGGCCACCGCTGCGCCGGCGACGGGCGCAAGGACGAGCAGGGCCCACGCCAGACGCACATCGACCAGCACAGCCACGTACGCCAGTCCCAAGAAGCCCAACGTGACCAGGCCACTCGCGCACGGCAGCGCGACTGCACGGGTCAACGACACACCCGCCACGACGCCGACGGCGACGAGAACGATGATCGACCAGCCGAAGGCACCGAAGGCGAGTGACCCCGAGTGATTCTGCGAGTAGTGCCACAGAGGCCACGCGGCCGCTAGGGCCAACGCCCCAGCGACCAGCCACGCGACGTACGAACGGATGACGTTGCCATACCAGGTGGGGTCCGGTCTGCTCACCTATCGAGCCTGGCCGAACAATGCGGAAGGTACATCCGCACGGATACTCACGTGGCTGAGGATCCGGTCCCGCCTGATCTCTCAGCCGTTCCAGCGCTGGGGCGCCGGCTCCTCGCTGATCGCCACGGCGATCCAGGGTGCCAGGACGTACGCCGGGATCGCCAGCAACGGCAGGCTCGTCATCGGGGTCGCGATGATCACGAACGCGGCCGCGGTGCAGAACCGACCGAGCCCGGAGCGCATGCTCAGGTACGCCCCGACCACCGGCCCGATCAGCCCCACGACGACCATCACCGGCACGCTCATCAGCCGCGACAGGTCGATCCCGGAGCTCGTGACGGCGAGGTAGACAGGCAGCACCGTCATCAGGCTCAACAGCGCGGCGACGCCCCAGACCATGTAGGAGCGGGCCAGGCGCTGACGGTTGGTCAGCGCGGGAGTCATCGTCGCGGAGTTGGTCATGGGCGGAGTCTGGCAGCGCACCCGGCGCGACCGGCCGCGAGACGCGCGAGACGGCGGAAACCGGCATCTGGACCGTTCAGGCGCGGCGGGTCTCGAGGACACGGAAGCCCTTGGCGCTGCCGATGCGGGTGGTGGGGTAGCCCTGGTCGGTGATCCAGCGCTGCAGCGAGTCGCCGCCGAGGTTCTTGCCGACGACCATGACCGCTCGGCCGTCAGGGGCGAGACGCGGGAGCCAGGTCAGGAGCAGCTCGTGGAGGGCCGGCTTGCCGATCCGGATCGGCGGGTTGCTCCAGATCTCGTCGTACGTCGTCTCCGGGTCGACCTCGGCCGGCACGGCGGCGCGATACCGATCACCGAGACCCAGCTTCGCCGCGTTCTCGTTGGCCAGCAGGACCGCGCGCTCGTTGACGTCGACCCCGGTGACGTACGCCTCCGGCACCGCGAGACCCAGGGCGAGCCCGATCACGCCGTAGCCGCAGCCGAGGTCGAGGACCCGTGCGCCGGGCTTCAGCGAGGGCGGCTCGGTCTCCTTGAACAGCACCG
>JALZDD010000109.1 GCA_030862715.1 Actinomycetota bacterium
CCCGATCCTCGACGACTCCGGGTTCTTCTCCGCCGTCGAGGCCCAGACGTTCCGGCACTGGCAGGTCGTCGACCGCCACTCGATCCAGGACCTGGTCCAGTCGCGCTCCAACATCGCCACCCTCGAGCCGGAGGCCCAGGACCAGAAGCGGCGCGAGGTACTGGCCTTCTACGACGGCTACGGCCGTGGCATGGACGGCATGCAGCTGCCCTACAACTGCCGTGCCTGGCGTACGCAGGTGCTCCCGCACGCGCAGGTGGCCTCGACAGGCTCGACCACCGGCGCGCACGAGGTCGTCGAGACGGCCGAGGAGCCGGAGCCGCAGGTGCCGCTGGCCAAGCGCACCGACACCGCCGTACGCCTCCCCCGCGTCATCACCGACCCCGAGAACGGCGACGACGACCTGCTCATCGACTTCCGGTGAGTGGGTCCCGCGGGCGCGTCGTGAGCGCGTCGCGCTCCGGGTCCATCAGGTCGAAGCTCTGGATGATCCAGAAGATCGCGAAGCAGGCCAGCAGCGAGACTTCGGTCGCCAGCAGCCAGTACGTCCAGCCGGTCAAGCCCAGCACGATGCCGGCCACCAGCAGCACCACCATCGCCACGACCAGCGCCCAGTAGGTCTTGTCCAGCCGCGTACGCGCCTTGTCGGCCTCCTGCGCGATCTTCCGCACGCCCCAGTCGGTGTTGAGCACGACCGCCAGCGCGAACGGCGTGAAGGTGAACAGGGCGGCGAGCCCGTGCGCCTTCGTCGCGAAGGTCTCCTGGTCGATCAGCAGCCAGCCCACGCCGACGAGCCACGCCGCCGCGACGGAGACCAGGCCGATGGCACCCCAGCGTGAGGGCCAGGCGCCGGCGGCGGCGCGCTTGCGCAGCCCGAAGATCAGCACGACCACCCAGCCGATCGCCATCACCGCCAGATAGCTCCAGGCGTTGTTGACGATGGCGGCCTTGTCGATCTGCTGCCCGATCTCCGGAGTCGGCACGAAGCCGACCATCGGCGCCGAGAGCCCGGCGAGGTTGAGCGCGGTGTCCTCCGCGTCGGTATAGCCGCGCAGCACCACCAGACACACGCCCAGCGCACACAGCACCGCGGTGAAGACCGGGCCCGCTGGCGTGTAGTAGTAGGACGAGATGGAGGTCTGCCATTCCCCGCTCGTGATCGTCTCGGCGCCCACTGAGATCGCCAGCCCCGCGAGCAGACAGCACAGAGCGAAACGGACATAACGGTACGTCGTCACCTCGGTCGTCATACCACCTGAACGTAGCGGGATCCGGCCACCCTCGGGGCCCTATTCGGCAGCGCGTCCGAGACCCGCGCCAATCGTTCACCGAACAATGTCGAGGAACGCATAGCGTGACGAACGCCACATCAGATAACGTAAATCGAACCCGGATCCCCGCCGGTTTCGATAAATCCTCCGTCGCTCCCTACGATGCGCGCGTGAAGATGACGATCAAGTGAAATCCTTCGCCCCGAGACGACGATGTCTTGGGATGCGCCCGCGGACGCGTTAGCGTCCGGACGAAGCCGCATATCTCTGCCGTAGCCCCACCACCATCACCGCTCGGGCGATGCCTCCTGCGGAAAAAGTGAGGTCGACATGTCCACCGTGACATACCTCGAGGACGGCCCTTCCGTCCTCTCCCTGTACGAAGGTTTCTTCGCCGGTGGCGCCCGGATCCTGCACACCGCAGTCGTCCGCGCGCTCGACGCCACCACGCCTCAGCGACACAGCGTGCTGAGCCTCAGCGACCGCGTGCAGCGCGAGTTCACCGCGCAGCGGATCTCCTCCGACAACTCCTACCGCCGCCTGACCTCGGCCGGCGTGCCGGTGCGGGCATTGAGACGTACGCCTTCGGGCCCCATCACCACCAGCCAGCTCAAGCGCGTGGCGCAGTCGGTGGCGAAGGCCGACGTGGTGCTCTCCCTCAAGGAGCAGCCGCTCACGGTGCTCGGCAGGGTCGGCACGTCAGGGACTCCGCTGATCACCTGCCTGCACCGCTCCGACCCGGAGCACCAGGGGTCCGGGGTGCAGGAGCTCATCGACCTCGACCGCGCCGGGCTGCTGACCGCGGCGGTGTGCTGTGCGGAGTCGACCCAGCGGGCCTACCACGAGGCGACCGGGATCCCGCTGGAGCGGCTGCCGGTCTTCCCCAACGGGGTCGACCTCTACAAGTTCCGCACCGACGCCGAGCTGAGGGCCGGCAAGCGGGCCGAGCTGGGGGTGGACGGCGACGCACCCGTGGTGATGATCGCGGCGCGCTTCGACGAGATGAAGAACATCCCGCTCTTCGTCCGGGCCGCGCGCCGGTTCGTCCAGGAGCACCCCGACGCCCACCTCGTCATGTGCGGCGCCGGGATGACCGCGGACAACCCGGCCTTCGCCCAGCTCATCACCGAGGAGCTCGGCGCGTGGCCGGCGCTGGAGACCAACCTGCACGCCCTCGGGATCCAGAGCCAGATGGCACCGCTCTACAACGCCGCCGACCTGATCACGCTCACCTCGGCGTTCGGCGAGGCTGCCCCGCTGTGCCTGCTCGAGGGGATGGCCTGTGGCGCTGTCCCGGTGACCACGCCGGTCGGCGACGCTCCGGCGATGGTCGGCGACCTCCGACTGGTCTCGAGCTTCGACCCGGCCGAGATGGCCGAGTCGTGGAAGGCCGCCTTCGCCCAGCGCGAGGAGCACTTCGAGCGGATCTTCCGCAACCGGCAGCGCCTCTCCGAGCAGCGGCTCTTCGATGCGTACGCCCGGCGCATCAAGGACTCCGCCGACGCAGCTCTCATCCCGGTCGCCGTCTGAGACGATCGCTGGTCGAACCCCAGGAGCGGGGCTCGACCAGCGATCGGGCGGCTCAGTAGATGCTCACCCCGTAGGCGTTGACGGCCTCACGAACAGGCTGGAAGAAGGTCGTTCCGCCCGTCCTGCAGTTGCCGGAACCGCCCGAGGTGATGCCGAGGGCCTTGGTGCCGTCGTAGAGAGCGCCGCCGGAGTCGCCCGGCTCGGCGCACACGTTGGTCTGGATCAGGCCGCTGACCCTGCCGGAGCCCTGGTAGCGGACGGTGACGTTGAGCGCCTGGACTGTGCCGGTGTGGACGCCGGTCGTGGAGCCGTCGCGGGTGACCCTCTCACCGACGTACGCATCGGCGACCGAGAAGCCGCCGGGGTGCGAGAGCGAGGGGTTGTCGTAGCGGACCAGGGCGTAGTCGTTGCCCGGGAAGCTCGAGGAGACCGTCGGGCCGATCAGGGTGGACTGGGCCGAGTTGGCGTACCAGGTCGGAACCTCGTCAGCGCAGTGACCGGCGGTGATGAAGTAGTAGCTGGTGCCGCTCTGCACGTTGAACCCCAACGAGCAGCGGTAGCCGGAGCCGTAGATCGCGTCGCCGGCGCCGAGCAGCGTGGTGAACTTGCCGGCGGTGCGGTTGATCGTGAGCGCGTCGGCGTCGGCACCGGCGGCCTTGGCGACTTTGGCGAGCTCTGCCTTGGAGACGGTGGAGTCGGCGGTGACGACGACCTTGCCGGTCGCCGCGTCGGTGTACCAGGCGATGCCGGACACGGCTGACTTGTCTACGGCGGAGTTGACCGCTGCCAGCGCCTTCGGACTGAACTCCTTGTGATCTGGTGCGGCGACAGCCGGCGTGGTGGCAGCTGTGGCTGCCAGGCCAAGACCGGCGAAGACTGCGGCCAGACGGGTGCGGGACGTGGTGAACCTCATGCGTTCCTCCTACGAAACGACCAGGCACCCGCGTGGTTGCAGGCGCCAGGAGTACCCGACCACCGCGATGTGCCCGAGCACGCCTTCTCCGGAGTATGTCGGCGGGTCGATCGGTCGGCTATGCGGAGGAAGAAAATTTCACCACCAGGCGGAACTCATTACCAAATAGGGCGAAGTGGTCTGAACCACTTCGCCCCATTCGAGCCGCGTTTCAGTAGATGTTGACGTCGTACGCGTTGACGGCCTCGCGGACCGGCTGGAAGAAGGTGGTCCCGCCCGAGTCGCAGTCACCGGAGCCGCCCGAAGTGATCCCGAGGGCGGTCGAGCCGGCGTAGAGCGGGCCGCCGGAGTCACCCGACTCGGCGCAGATGTCGGTCTGGATCATGCCGCGGACGGTGCCGGAGCCGCGGTAGCGGACCGAGACGTCGAGCGCCTCGACCCGGCCGGAGTGCACGCCGGTGGACGAGCCGTCGCGGGTGACCCGCTGGCCGACGCGCGCGTCACCGACGGAGTAGCCGCTCTGGTGGGTCAGCGAGGTGTTGTCGTAACGCACCAGCGCGTAGTCGTTGCCCGGGAAGCTCGACTTCACCGTCGGTCCGATCCGGGTGGTGCGACCGGAGTTCGTGTACCACGTCCCCACCTCTTCGGCGCAGTGGCCGGCGGTGAGGAGGTAGTGGGTGCCGCCGCTGCGTACGTTGAAGCCGACCGAGCACCGAACACCCGAGCCGTAGATGGCATCGCCGGCGCCGATGAAGGGCTTGAACTCGCCCTTGGCGCGCTTGATCGTGATCGCGTCGGCATCGGCACCGACGGTCCGGGTCAACTTGCCCAGCGCGGAGGCAGGGACGGTTGAGTCAGCGGTCACGACCACCTTGCCGGTGGCCTCGTCGGTGTACCAGGCGATGCCAGACAGCGCGGACCTGTTGACCGCGGAGTCGACGGCGGCGTAGGCGGCCGCCAGCGCGTGGGCGCGGGCCCCCGCATCGGGGGGCGCGGCGACCGCCGGAGTGGCTGCGGCGGTAGCCGCCAGCCCTAGTCCGACCGCTGCTGCGAGCAGACGGTTACGTGACTTGGTGAACCTCATACGTTCCTCCACCGCGGATTGTGCCCGAACACGACCACAGTGAGTATGTCGTTGTAGGCACCTCATCGGCCAGTCGTTGGCAAAAAACTTTCGTAGTTCCACGAAATTTCGTACGCCGCGGGGCAAAGTGGCTCAAACCACATCACCCCGCGGCGTACCTGTGATTGATCAGCTGTGCTTGATCAGTCGGGGCTTGATCAGTAGATGGTGGCGCCGTACACGCTGAGCGCCTCGGTCACCGGCTGGAAGAAGGTCGTTCCACCGGTGGAGCAGTTGCCGCTGCCGCCGGAGGTCAGGCCCAGCGCGGTCGAACCGGAGTAGAGCGCGCCGCCGGAGTCACCGGGCTCCGCGCACACGTTGGTCTGGATCAGGCCGCTGACGGTTCCCTCGGCGTAGCGGACGCTGGCGTTGACCGCCGTCACGGTGCCGGTGTGGACACCGGTCGTCGAGCCGTCACGGGTGACGCTCTGGCCGACCCGAGCGGTGCCCGCGGTGAAGCCACCGGACTTCGAGATGGTCGAGTTGTAACGGACGATGCCGTAGTCGTTGCCCGGGAAGCTCGAGCCCGCGGTCGAGCCGAGCAGCGTGCTCTGCGACGAGTTGGCGTACCAGGTCGAGACGCCGTTGGTGCAGTGGCCCGCGGTCAGGAAGTAGTCGGCGCCGCCGACCTTGACGTTGAAACCGAGCGAGCAGCGGGAGCCGCCGCCGTAGATGGCGTCGCCGGGGCCGATGAGCGGGCTGAACTCACCCTTGGTGTGCTTGACGGTCACGGCCTCGTCGCCCTGGCTCGTCTTCTCGGCGGCGGCCTCCTTGACCTGAGCGATCTCGGACGCGGACACCGTCTCGTCGACGGTGACGACGACCTTGTTGGTGGCCGGGTCGGTGTACCACGACGAGCCGACCGGAGCGGACTCAGCGACAGCCGACTTGACCGATGCGACCTCGGCCTTGCTGAACTCGGCGTCCGCGGCGGCAGCCGGGACGGCGACGGCGGCGGAGGCCGCGAGACCCACACCCGCGGCGAGCGCGGCGATCGTGCGGGGACGGAAGGTGGTGCGTTGGAACCTCATACGTCTCCTCCTGGGGGAAAGGCCCACGTGTTGTGGGCTTCCGCCCCCGAAACCACGGGTTTCGCGGCTTACCGGGGGCAGGTAACTGAGTTTCGTGTTCTTTCCCTTGCGGCGCACCACATTCGATTCCCCAAGAATCTGCATTGCAAAGACTCGTTCATCGAATTCTTGCAATGCAGCAACACGCGATTCCGCAGGGTTTGCGGCACCTCGTCCACAGAAGAGGATTGGGTAAGCATTGCCAAGTTGTAGGTGCCCGGGTCGTGGGCCGCGTACGGTGGGTATCCGTGTTCATCTCGCTGCACGAGCGGGGATTCGGGCGGTATTTCGTCCGTCTTCCAAACCTTCGGCGTGGCGACCGTTGATAGATGGTAGACAAACCCCATGCCGTATCCGCCGCCCCCAGGTTCCCCCGGTTCGGGCGCGCCTGACGAGGAGCCGCAGAAGCAGCCTGCCCCTTTCGACTACAACGAGCGCCTGATCGGGCTCTCCGAGGAGATCGGCGGCAACCGGCCGGCGTTCAACGCCCGCAAGGAGCGCGCCGCCCAGGGCGGCCCGCTGCGCCAAGTGCTGACGATCGCTGTCTCTCTCGGGCTCGTGGTCGTGTGCGGGGTGGTCGTCTACGCCCTCTTCACCCGGGGGGACGACGCGGCCACGACCGCCGGATCGCCGACGGCGAGCGAGACCCCCTCGGCCGGCAGGACACCGAGCGAGTCGGCGAGCCAGGGCGGCGGAAGCACTGACGTCGGCGGCGAGTCCAGCGGCAAGCCCGCCTGGCCCGGCACCAGCTCTCCGGCCGACCCGAGCGACGGCGCCACCACCTCGCGTTCGACCATCGGCCCCGAACATCTCTCCAAGGCCGACGTCCCCCGCCCCTGGGAGTTCACCTATGGCGATGTCACGCTGAAGGCCCGCTACCTGAGCGGCAAGGACTACTCCGGCTGCAAGGCGACGCTCGAGCCCGCGATCCGCGACCTCGGCTGCGACTACGCCGTACGGGTCTCCTACAAGGCTCAGCGGGGCAACCTGCGGATGACCCACTTCATCTACGACTTCAGCACCGTCGAGGCCGCCGGCAAGGCCGCCACGAAGATCGAGCCGGAGCACGTGATCCCGCCCAAGGAAGCCTCCCTGCCCGGCTACACCCAGGGCTGGTTCAAGGTGAAGGACTACGGCAAGTACGTCGTCTACACCATGGTCACGGCCAGCGACGGCATCACCGTGGCCCAGGGCAAGGAGTACACCTCCTACGGCAACACCGACCTCGGCGCGGAGATCCTCTTCCGGATGTGAGCCCG
>JALZDD010000137.1 GCA_030862715.1 Actinomycetota bacterium
CCCTGCTGCAGGGTGCCGCTCCAGGTGTAGCAGGCGTCGGCGTGAGCCGGCGCGGCCGTGACGCTGACCGCGGCGAGCGAGGCCGCGACCGTGAGAAGGAGGGTGCCGATGACCGTGCCGAGCCGACGCCCGAGCCGTGGGATGTGGTGCATGGTGAAACTCCTTTCCTTGGGGGGAGTCTCAATGGTCACGCTTTTTCCCGAGCGGTGTGCGGTGATTTAGAAACGCTTCCACCAGAGGTTCACCGCGTAGTCGACATACGTCCCCTGGTGTTCTTCCAGGATCGCGGCCGCGGTGATGGCGTCGAACTCGATGCGTACGACCGCCTCCAGGTCCGCGCGAGAGCCGAAGGACCAGTCCATGTCGACGGGGAAGCGCGTCCAGCCGTGCCTCGACCAGAACCGCTCCTGCTCCTCGGGCGGTGGGACCTTCGGGTAGCCGCGGCGGAACCACGCGCCGAAGCTCGACCGCGAGCCGTCGTTGTCGATCACCATCGCCACGCCGCCCCGGCGCATCACCCGATCGAGCTCGCCGAGCCCCGGCTCCGAGCCCGGGCCGAAGAAGTAGGACCAGCGGGCGTGCATGACGTCGACCGACGCCGGCGGCAGCGGGAGCCGCTGCGCGATGCCGTTGTGGACGGTGACGTTCGAGAGTCGCTTCGTACGCCGCCGGGCCAGCGTCACGAGGTCCGGATGAGGCTCGATGCCGGTGACGGCGCGGGCGGTCTCGGCGAACTTCGGCAGGTAGAACCCGGTCCCACAGCCCAGGTCGAGGACGTCGCGCCCGTCCCACGGCCCGGTCCCGGCCATCGCGGCCCAGAGCCGGCCGTGCGGGTCGAGCGCACGGTTCTCGATCTCGTACGTCGCGGTGTGGTTCCAGATGTTGGGGGACGGGATCGCCCCCGTCGCGCCCGGCAGGTCGAGCCTGGTCAGATCCGGACCTCGCCGCGGGGCGTGACGAACTGCGCGGCCAGGAGACCGGGGGTGCCGTGCTCGGCGACCCACTCGATGTTGACGTTCTCGGCGGGCTTGCCGGTCCAGGGATCGACGCGTTCCTTCAGCTCGTCGCCGAGATAGTCCTTGACCCGCACGGGGTCGCCGGAGATCTCCAGGCAGGTGAGCGTGATGTCGGAGCCGGCGTTGCCGGGGTGCAGGTCGGGGGTCTCCCACTTGATGAAGTAGGGCAGCTGCGGGTCGGCGATCAAGCCGTTGATGCCGATCTGCTGCCAGTGGAGCTCGCGGCCGTCGGGGAGGTGACGGTTGCCGGGAACCGCCTTGCGGCCGAGTCGCTCCTCGATCGGGGTCATGTCGTCGACGCCGATCACGAAGCCGATCCAGCCGCCGCCGAGGGCGGAGCGGGCCTTGACGGCCTGGCCGAACGGGGCCTTGTCGCTGGCCGGGTGCTCGAGTGCCTCGACGACCTCGAGGTAGAGGCCGCCGCGCATCGGGAGGATGTAGTTGCGGGTGCCGAAACGGGGGTGGACGCCGCCGTCGACGAACTCCTGGCCGAGCAGCTCGCCGAGCTGCTTGGCGGTCTGTACCAAGCCATCGGGTCCTGCAGCGTACGAAACATGGTCCAGGCGCATGTAACGATTCTGAACTCTCGCTGAGAGAGAGACCAATCCAGGGTCACTATCTCTTGATGTCGAGATACACCCCGGGGTTCAGCGCCGCTCAGTGCGGGCTGGCGGGATGGAGCGCCAGCGCGGACCTCGACCGGACGTGCGCCTCGCAGTGACGGACGAGCTCGGCGTACGCCGCCTTGCCCATCAGCTCGGTCAGCTCGGCCTGGTTGGTGAGGTAGACGGGCTCGACGGCGACGTGGGCCTCGGTGTTGCCGGAGCAGTACCAGTCCAGGTCGTGGCCGCCCGGACCCCAGCCGCGCCGGTCGTACTCGGTGATCGTCACCTCGGTGTAGGTCGTCCCGTCGGTCAGCTCGACGTCGCGGAACGTACGCCGGATCGGCAGCTGCCAGCACACGTCCGGCTTCGTCTCGAAGTGCTCTCGGCCCTCGGCCGCGGCCAGGATGTGGAGCGCGCACCCCGATCCGCCGGCGAAGTCCGGCCGGTTGGCCAGGACGCACGACTCCTGCCCACGAAAATCCGTGACCCGGGTCTTCCGCTCGCCTTCGTCGTCGAGCTCGACCCAGTCGTCGCTCTTCACCTCGCGCCCGGGGTGCTGCTCCCACAGATCCGGGGTCAGCTTCCGGACGAACTCCGCCGTCCGGGCCTCGTCCTCCTCGTCCGCGAAGTGTGCCCCGAGGGTGCAGCACCCCACGTCCGGCGAGCTCTTGAACATCCCCGGACAGCCGTTGCCGAAGATGCAGGAGTACGCCGACGTCAACCAGGTCAGGTCGCAGCGCATCCGCTCGTCCGGGTCGTCGGGGTTCACGAACTCCACCCACGCACGCGGGAAATCCAGGGGTACCTCAGGCACCTGCCAAGCCTACGCGGTCGATCTACGTCCGACGGTTCACCGAGCGCTCCACGGACGCAGCTTCTCGGGGTTGCGTACGGCCCAGATGCGGGTGATGCGGCCGTCGGCGACGTCGAAGGCGTAGACGGAGACGGTGGCGCCGTCCAGCTCTCCGACCAGGCCGGGCTGGCCGTTGACCCTGCATTCGCTCAGGGTCACCGCGGGGCCGCGAGCGGCGATCTCCATCCAGGCGCCGGCGATCTGCTCGGCGCCGCTGATCGGTTCGAGGAAGGCCAGGGCGAGGCCGCCGCCGTCGGCGGTGGCGATCGCCTGGGGGTCGAGCAGCCCGACGAGGGCCTCGATGTCGCGCGACTCCCAGGCCTGTTTGAAGCCACGGACGAGATCGGCGCGCTCGGTGGTCGATGGATCCCGTGA
>JALZDD010000143.1 GCA_030862715.1 Actinomycetota bacterium
CGTTCGGTGTCGGCCCGGACTTCGTCGAAGCGGGCGATCGCGGTGGTCGTGTCCATCTCACGTCTCCTGACGGTGGAAGGTCGAGTACGCCAAGTGCTACGAACCACTCTGCCTGGTCGCCCAACCCACGCCACGCCCTTTTCGCGGTGGCCACGACCGGGTCGATACCGGCCCCGGTGTGTGGCCGGGGCACCTAGAATCTGAGTCGTGCAGGAGCTTTCGGACGGCGGCGTGGACACGCGGCGCGCGCTTTGCCTCGTCGCGGCGAGCCGATGAGTAAGCACCGAGCTGCACCTCGCCGCAGAGGTCGAAGACGTACGGCAGGCGGCTTCGCAGTTCTCGCCGTCGTCTTCACGGGAACGGCCGTGGCCGTCCCGCTGGTCTCGATGGCGCGGGACGGCGACCCCACCGAGAGCACCGAGCGTGTAGCGGTCGCATCGGATGCCACCTCGCCCACTGTGTCTCCGACGCCAAGGACCAAGGAGCTCAACCCTGAGGTCGCCGCAGCCGAGGGTCGCGTCCCCCGACCGAGCGGACCACCCGCATCGTCGGTGTCGATACCCGAGCGCGGGCCGGGCAGATTCGACGTCGCCGCCGCCCCGTCCAGCCCGGTCGAGAACGCGACGACGTATCGGGTCGAGGTGGAAGAGGGACTGCCCTACGCGGCCGACGAGGTCGCACGCTTCATTCAGTCCACACTCGCCGACAAGCGCGGCTGGGCGGCCAAGCACCGGCTGGTCCGCGTCGACGGTCGCGCCGACCTACGGATCGTTCTCGCCACGCCTGAGACCACCGACGCACTGTGTGCGCCGCTCGACACCGATGGCCGACTGTCCTGTCGCAACGGCAGCGACGTCGTACTCAATGCCTGGCGGTGGCACTTCGGCGCCGACAGCTACGCCGACAGCCTTGCCGACTACCGGCGTTACGTGGTCAACCACGAGACCGGCCACGCCCTCGGCTACCCGCATGTGGAGTGCCCGGGCGACGCCGCGCCCGCGCCGGTGATGCTGCAACAGACCAAAGGGCTGGACGGCTGTGCCGCCAACCCGTGGCCGGCCCGCGCGGATCTCGCCGGGCACTGAGCCGGACGAGTCCCCGGCACAGCTCGCTTCTCAGCAGATGGCGTCTGCGGATGAATCGCAGGCGCTGAGGATCCGCTTGGTGACCTCATCGACCTCGCCGAGGCCGTCGACCTCGACGATGAGACCTCGGTTGCGATAGGCGTCGACGAGCGGCGCGGTCTGCTCGAGGTAGATCTCCTGGCGACGGCGGATGATGTCCTCGGTGTCATCGGCGCGACCCTCGATCCGGGCACGCTGCAGCAGCCGCTCGACGACCTCGCGCTCGTCGACGACGAGGCTGATGACGACGTCGAGCTCGTGGCCGGCGGGTCCGATCATCCCGTCGAGCTCCTCGACCTGGGCAAGCGTGCGGGGATAGCCGTCGAGAAGGAAGCCGCCGGCCGCGTCGGGCTCGCCGATCCGGTCGCGGACCATGCCGTTGGTGATCTCGTCGGGCACGTACTCGCCGGCGTCCAGGTAGCGTTTGGCTTCCAGGCCCAGGGGAGTGGCCAGCGATACGTTGGTTCGGAAGATGTCGCCGGTGGAGATGGCCGGGATGCCGAAGTGCTGGGCGAGGTGCTTGGCCTGGGTGCCCTTACCGGCTCCGGGTGGGCCCATGATGATGATCCGCATCAGCGACCCGCCATGGTCGCGTGATCGCCCGCCGGACGCTGCGCGCACGACCGGCACATCTCGGGAGACGTCATGTCGACGGGGAGCTCCCAGAACGTGTACCAGAGCGCCGTCGGCTCACCGCAGGCCGTTCGCTGCGAGCCGTTCCTTCGGATGTGGACGGTGCCCCATGGCAATCGGTTGCGCGAGTGCCGCGGCTGCGTCTGGGGCGCCGTCGCGAGCCACTGCATGCTCACGGTGCCACGTGACTGAGGCCTTGGGAGAGTCGCAGGCGCTGGTGTCATCATGGATCCCTTCAGCTACTTGATCTCGGCGATGACGGCGCCGTTGGCGACGGTCTCGCCGACGGTGGCGTTGAGTCCGGTGATGGTGCCGGTTTTGTGGGCTTTGAGGGGTTGTTCCATCTTCATGGCTTCGATGACCACGACGACGTCGCCCTCGGTGACTTCTTGGCCTTCTTCGACGGCGATCTTGACGATGGTGCCCTGCATGGGGGAGGTGACGGAGTCCCCGGAGGCGGCTGCGCCGGTCTTCTTCGCGGACCGCTTGGGCTTCTTCGCCGCACCGCCGCCGCCGACGGCGAGCCCACCGAGTCCGGCGGGGAGGGAGACGTTGAGGCGTTTGCCGCCGACCTCGACCACCACGGTCTGCCGCTCGGAATCCTGGGCGGGTTCACCGGTGGCGCCGTTGTAGGGGGTGATCTGGTTGTCGAAGTCGGTCTCGATCCAGGTGGTGTAGACCTCGAAGGACCCGTTTTCGGCGGTGTAGGCGGGGTCGGTGACGACGGCTTGGTGGAACGGGATCACGGTCGGCATCCCGTCGACCTGGAACTCATCGAGTGCCCGGCGGGAGCGTTCCAGGGCTTGGGTGCGGTCGCGGCCGGAGACGATCAGCTTGGCGATCAGGGAGTCGAAGGAGCCCGGGATGGTCTCCCCCTTCTCATAGCCACCATCCAGACGCACACCCGGCCCGGCCGGGGGTGCCCACTCGGTCAGGGTGCCGGGGGCGGGCATGAAGTTGTTGCCGCCGTCCTCGGCGTTGATGCGGAACTCGATGGAGTGGCCGCGGACCTCCGGGTCCTCATAGCCGAGCTCCTCACCGGCCGCGATCCGGAACATCTCGCGCACGAGGTCGATGCCGGTGACCTCTTCGGAGACGCAGTGTTCGACCTGGAGGCGGGTGTTGACCTCGAGGAAGGAGATGGTGCCATCGGCGGCGACGAGGAACTCACAGGTTCCGGCGCCGACGTAGCCGGCCTCGCGCAAGATGGCCTTGGAGGACTCATAGAGGCGCTTGTTCTGCTCCTCGGACAGGAACGGTGCCGGGGCTTCCTCGACCAGTTTCTGGTGGCGGCGCTGCAGGGAGCAGTCACGGGTGGAGACGACCACGACGTTGCCGTGGGTGTCGGCCAGGCACTGGGTCTCGACGTGGCGGGGGCGGTCGAGGAACTTCTCCACCAGGCACTCACCCCGCCCGAACGCGCCGACGGCTTCGCGGACGGCGGATTCGTAGAGGTCGGGGATCTCCTCCAGGGTCCGGGCCACCTTGAGACCGCGGCCGCCGCCACCGAAGACGGCCTTGATCGCGACCGGGAGGCCGTACTCGGTGGCGAAGGAGACGATCTCGGAGGCGTCCTTGACCGGGTCCTTGAGCCCCGGCGCCAACGGCGCCCCGGCCTTCAACGCGATCTGCTTGGCCTTGGCCTTGTCACCCAGCGCGTCGATGGCCTCGGGGGAGGGCCCGATCCAGGTCAACCCGGCCTCGATCACGGCGGTGGCGAAGTCGGCGTTCTCGGCCAGGAACCCGTAGCCGGGGTGGACCGAGTCCGCACCCGAGCGGCGGGCGACGTCGATGATCTTCTCGATGGAGAGGTAGGACTCTGCGGGGGTGGCGCCGCCGAGGGAGTAGGACTCATCGGCCAGCCGCACGAAGAGGGCGTCACGGTCGGGGTCTGCATAGATCGCGACCGAGCCGATCCCGGCGTCCTTGCACGCACGGATCACTCGAACGGCGATCTCACCGCGGTTGGCGATCAAGACCTTGGTCAGTGGCTTGCTCAACGAGAACTCCTCCATCGTGAATGCATGGACATGCTAGAGGAGCCTTTCCCGCCCCGCCTCCAGCCGTCGGTAGTAACGATTGTCACACCTCGGTGAGCTGAGCGAGCGATGAGGTTACTCGGCGGTACACGGCGTCGTCGACGAGCACGCCCGCATGCCGCAGTGCCAGCACGGCCGCTCCGGCAAGGCCGTCGGTGGCGATGACCGCCCCAGGAGCGACTCGGGCGGCGAAGTCGGGCTGCCGGGCCAGAACGCTCCCGGCCGCGACCAGTGGCCCCTCGACCTCAGGCGTACGCACCGCCGCCAGCGTCTCCCGCAGTCCCTCGGCCGCCTCGTCGAGGATGCCCGCGGCGACCTGGTCGCCGGCCCCTGCTGCGGTGAAGACGAGCGAGGCGAAGTCGGCCAGGCGCAGCGGCGGCATCGCGTAGAGCGCCGCCGTCGCCGCGACGAGGGTCCCGGTCCGTCCGCCTTGTGGCGTTTCATCCGGAGTGATGCCGAGCCGGTCCAGCAGCAGCCCGGTCAGCTGCGTCGCGGCGCCTCGCCCGTCGAGCGGCGCCAGCCCGGCACGTACGACCTCCCGGCCCAGCCAGAAGCCCGAGCCGACGTCCCCGAGCAGCCAGCCCAGTCCGTCCGAGATCCCCGCCAGCCGGCCGTCCTCGACCCGCACCGCCGACGCCCCCGTGCCAGAGAGCAGCACATAGCCGTCGGGAGCCGCCGTCCCCGAGAAGTACGCAGCCAGCACATCGAAGTCGAAGACCGGCTCCACCGCCACCAGGTCGGAGAGAGCGGCCACGATCGCGGCACGGTGACCGGGGTCGGCCGCCCCCGCCACAGCGAGGGCGGCACCGGCGACCGTACCGGCTTTAGAGGAGGTCACGGCCTGTGTGACGGCGGACCTGATCGCCCTCGTGGCAGCGTCGATTCCGGCGGAGGTCGGGTTGCCGCTGCCGGCCTTCCCGATGCCTCCGCATCGTCCGTCGGAGGAGACGACGACGGCGCGAGTGCTGGTGCCT
>JALZDD010000147.1 GCA_030862715.1 Actinomycetota bacterium
CGCATGTTCTCGTAGCCGACGTCCTTGCGCAGCTCGAAGCCGAGCGTGTCGCGGTAGAAGGTCAGCGAGGCCTCAGGGTCGGTGTGCGGAAGAAAGGTGACGTGAATGTTGATGTCCATGACCCTTACGGTATGTAGGGGTCAGGCACCTTTGCTTCTCGATTCCTGATCGGTCTGGTGACCTGCTTGGAGACGCACGGCGGCAGACCGGACTGACCGGCGACCGCCTTCTCGCGGTAGAGACTCGGCGACATCCCGACGAGCTCGCTGAACCGGGTCGAGAACGTCCCCAGCGAACCGAAGCCGACCGCGAAGCAGATGTCGGTGACGCTGAGGTCGCCGCGCCGCAGCAGGGTCATCGCCCGCTCCACCCGGCGGGTCATCAGGTAGGAGTAGGGCGGCTCGCCGTAGGCCTTGCGGAACTCCCTGCTCAGGTGGCCGGCCGACATGTGTACGCCGCGGGCCAGCGCCTCCACGTCCAGCGGCTGCGCGTACTCCCTGTCGATGCGGTCCTTGACCCGCCGCAGCAGCTTGAGGTCGCGCAGGCGCTGCTCCTGGTCAGCGGTTGTCGTCACCAGATGATCTTCGCATTTGGAGGCAGCCGATTTTGGGGAAGCCAGAACTGGTCGAGCCGGTGATGTCGAAATCGCGTGCTGCCATTCGTGGAGTAGGTGAAGGAACAAAACGCGGATAGGAGAAAGTCATGTGGGACACAGCTCAGCACTCCGAGAACACCAACGTACGCAGCTTCCCGATGTCGCACTTCCTGCCGTGCCCGCGGTGCGGCCACGAGGTGCACACCTACCTCGCCTGCAGCGACACCTGCGGTTGCGCACCGGTCGTGATGCCCGGCAGCGTCCCGCTGGCCGCCTGATCGGGTCCGACTTCGGGCTAGATCTTCAGGCCCGACTCGATCGCGAAGACGACGAGCTGGGCGCGGTCACGGGCATGCAGCTTCACCATCGCGCGCGAGACGTGGGTGCGGACCGTATCGGGGCTGACCACGAGCTCGGCGGCGATCTCGGCGTTGGACCGGCCGGTGGCCACCCAGGCGACCATCTCCCGCTCACGCTCGGTCAGATCACCCAGACGCGGGTGCGGGTTCGCCGCCCGGCGTGAGGACCCGAACTCCTCGATCACCCGCTTGGTCACCGTCGGGGCGAGCAGCGAGCCGCCGTCGGCGACGACCCGGATCGCGTCGAGCAGCGCGACCGGCTCGGCGTCCTTGAGCAGGAACCCGCTCGCTCCCAGCCGCAGCGCCTCGAAGACGTACTCATCGAGCTCGAACGTCGTCAGCATCACCACCCGTACGTCCTTCAGCGAGGGGTCGCGGGTGACCTGCTCCAGCATGCCGAGGCCGTCGAGGACCGGCATCCGGATGTCGCACAGGACGACGTCGGGGCGGGTGCGGCGCAGCATCGGCAGGGCGGCGCTTCCGTCGGAGGCTTCGCCGACGACCTCCAGATCGGGTTCGGCGCCGATCATCGTCGCCAGGCCCATGCGGACGAGGGGCTGGTCATCGACCAGAGCAACCCTGATCAGCGTGTGATCGGTGATGCTCATGCCAGCCCCTCCGCGCCACCCGCCGAGGACCCAGAAAGCGGGAGGGAAGCCCGCAGCCGGAAGCCCCGTACCTCCGGCCCCGCCTCTAGGGTGCCCCCAAGTGCCTCCACGCGCGACCGCATTCCCACAATTCCCATCCCAGGACGCCTTTCCCCGCTCAACATGTCCGATCCCCGCCCGTCGTCGTGGACCGTCACGACCATCTCGGCCGCGGCGGTCGAGACGATCGACACCTCGGCTCGCGTCGCTCCGGCGTGCCGCAGCACGTTGGTGAGCCCCTCCTGGACCACGGCGTACGCTGCCCGCTCGGCCTCCGCCGACGCCGAGTCCACCTCGAGGCGGAGCGAGACCTCCAGGCCGCCGGTGCGCACCCGCTCGACGAGCGCAGGCAGGTCGGCGAGCCCGTGCTCCGGTGCCCGCGGCGCCGAACCGGTGCCGGCCTCCGTGTCGGTCAGCCTGGCCAGCTGCCGGCGCAGGAGGTCGAGCGACTCCTTGCTCTCGGCACGGATGGCCTCCAGGTTTCGGCGGGCCGCCTCGGGGTCTCGGTCGAGCACGTGCAGCGCGGCACCGGCCTGCATCGCGATCACCGCGAGCCCGTGCCCGACGCCGTCGTGCAGGTCGGCGGCCATCCGCACCCGCTCCTCGCTGATCACCCGTCGCTGCCGTTGGGCGCGGGCCTCGTTGCGCGAGCGCAGCGCGCTCGCGATCGCGCCGCAGGCGGCGATGAGCGCCACCTGCCCGAAGGCCTGCCACAGGGAGAGGTCACCCTCCGGGCCGCCGCCCTGTCCCCAGGGCCCTCGTCCGGGACCGCCGTCGAACTGTGGGCTCTCGGGGTTCAGCACCATCCCGGTGGCCACCAGCGCCGCGGCCACGATCGCCCACCCGATCCAGCGCCGGGGCGGCAGCGAGAGTGCCACCGCGAAGGTGACCACGGGCACCGCCATGAAGATCGGTCCCTCGGCATAGCCCGCGGTGAAGTACGCCCCGGCACACAGCCCGCTGACCGCGAGCATCCAGCCGCGAGGCCGCTGCAGGAGCACCGGGAGGATGGCGAGGAGAGCGAGCAGTGCTCCGAGGAGGGCCGGCCCGCGGGTATCGGTGCGGGCATTGCTGCCCAGCGAGCCGACCAGCTCCACCACGACGACCAGCCACGGCAGCCAGTGGCGACGGATCCGGGACATGGACCTGACCCTAGTTCGCGCGGGCGCGCGAGGCGTACGACAAATGCGGCCAGCCGCCTACGCAGATCTGCGTAACCGGGAGCATCGCCGACGCCGATGCCGACCCAGGGGGCGCCACGAGAGCGTGAGAGGCATGAACGAACGAGTGGTTGAGACCGACGGGCTGACCAAGCGGTACGGCGACAGGCTCGCCGTCGACCGGGTCAGCATGACCGTCATGCGTGGCGAGGTGTACGGCTTCCTCGGCCCCAACGGGGCCGGCAAGACGACCACCTTGCGGATGATGCTCGGCCTGATCCGGCCCACCGCCGGATCCGCCAGTGTCCTGGGCCGTCCTGCCGGGCGACCCGAGGTGACTGCCCGCATCGGCGCCCTGATCGAGGGCCCCGGCTTCTACCCCTACCTGAACGGCCGCGACAACCTGCGCACGATGGCGCGCTACCAGGGGCTGCCGAACACCGAGGTCGACCGGGTACTCGAGATGGTCGACCTCGCCGACCGGGCGAAGGACGCCTTCAAGGGCTACTCGCTCGGGATGAAGCAGCGCCTCGGCGTCGCCGCCGCGATGCTCGGTTCACCGGACCTGCTGGTGCTCGACGAGCCCACCAACGGGCTCGACCCGGCCGGCATGGCCGACATGCGGGCCCTGGTCGTCTCGCTCGCCGAGGCCGGCCAGACGGTGATCCTCTCCAGCCACATCCTCGCGGAGGTCCAGGAGATCTGCGACCGCGTCGGCGTGATCAACAACGGCCGCCTGCTGCGTGAGTCGACCGTCGCCGACCTGCGCGGTGGCGCGACACTCCGGGTCCGGGCCACCCCCGAGGACGCGGCCCTGGCGGCTCTCATGCGGATGGCCGGCGACGAGGGCGTACGCCGCGTCGGCAACGAGACGCTCGAGGTCGACCTACCCGCCACCGCGGCCCCCGATGTCGTACGTCAGCTGGTCGCCAACTCCATCGATGTCCACGAGGTCACCGTCGCGGAGCGTTCCCTGGAGGACGTCTTCTTCGAGATGACCAGCAACAAGGAGCTCGTGTCATGAACGCGCTGAATGCAAGAAGCTGGATGAACAGCACCTCCGCCGAGCTGCTTCGCCTGCGCAAGTGGTCGGCGATCTGGGTGATCGTCGGCGCCTGGCTGGCGCTGTCGCTCTCCTTCGGGTACGTCTTCAACTACGTCGCCTACAAGACCGGCGACGACAACTTCGCCGGCGACGGTGCCAGCAACGCCCAGCTGCTGGCCGAGCTGATGCCGAGTGCGATCCCGAACGTCATCGTCAGCGGCCTGCCGATGTTCGGCGGCGCCCTGGCGATGGTGGTCGGAGCGCTGGTGGCCGGCAACGGGTTCGGCTGGGGCACCTGGAAGACCGTCTTCACCCAGGGGCCGAGCCGATTCGCCGCCGTCGGCGGCTCGCTGACCGCGGTGACGATCTTCATCTTCGCGATGATGACCGCGACCCTGGCTCTGTGCGCGGGCGTCTCCGTCGCGATCGCGGCGACCGAGGGTGAGTCGATCACCATGCCCGCCCTGAGCGATCTGGCGCAGTCCTTCGGCGCCGGGTTCCTGGTGCTGGAGATGTGGGCGCTGCTCGGGTTCCTCGTCGGTGTGCTCGCCAAGGGGCCCGCACTCGCGGTCGGCCTGGGCCTGGTCTGGTCGCTGGTGGTCGAGAACCTGCTCCGCGGTGTCGGCAGCCTGCTCCCGGGCATCGAGACCGTCACCGACGCCCTCCCCGGCACCGCCGGAGGCTCTTTGGCGGGCGCGATCATCGGCGGTCCCAACGGCACACCGGGAATCCTCGACGCGATCTCCGGCGAGCGAGCGTTGCTCACCGTCGCTGCGTACGTCCTGGTCGCTGCGGTCGCGGCAGTGGTCGTGATGAGGCGACGCGACCTCGCGTGAACCGCGCCTAACACACCTCGAGGCATGTCGATGACATGATCTCGGGGTGTGGCCGCGTACGCGGGTGTGATCCTCGTTAAGTCTACTGTGTTGGTGGACAACAACCGCGTTGTCCCAGCATTCTCGACATCCAGAAGAGGTTCCCACCCGTGTCCTCCAACACGCCTGAGCCCACCCCGCTCATCGAGGCCCCCAAGTCCAAGCTCCCGCTGATCATCGGGATCGTCGCCGCCGCCGCCATCGTGATCGGCGGCCTCGCGTTCTTCCTCACCCGCGACGACGACGCCGGCAGCGAGCTGACCAAGGTCAGCATCGGCGTCGTGGGCGCCGACGACCCCTACTGGAAGACCTTCCAGGACGCCGCTCGTGAGGAGGGCATCGACCTCGAGGTCAAGAACTTCGGTGACTACAACCAGCCCAACCCGGCGCTGTCCGAGGGCGAGCTGGACCTCAACCAGTTCCAGCACATCATCTTCCTGGCCGACTACAACGTCCAGAACGACGACGACCTGGTCGCGCTCGGCTCGACCGCGACCTATCCCCTGGGCCTCTACT